>NZ_JAFMOZ010000125.1:0-119417 GCF_019049615.1 Rahnella sp. BCC 1045
TCTTTGTTGAGGAGAAGCACGGGGGCAGCGATGAAGATAAATAGCAGAACTATAAATATTTTACTTTTTGCGATATCACTTTCTTTTATTGCTTTTATTACTACGCGCTATGTAGGAAATGAGCATAATATTTATTATTGGGATTCAAACGGCTATTGGAGATTCTGGCAACAGTTTGGGTCTGGCCTATTTTCTGCTCCAGTCAGCACTATGTCAACACTACTGTCATCGATTAAAAATGATGATTACAATCTCCTTCCTGTTGCTATAACCTCTGTTTTTTATATAGTTGGTGGTGAAAGTAGGTTGGTATACATATTGTCTTTATCGATTGTGTACTTATTCCCAGTCACCCTCTTATTTTATATACTAATAAATCAGTTTTCTGAAGAGAAGTCTGTTTGGTGGAAGGGTATATTGCTTGTTTTGCCAGCCACATTTGTCGCTTTCTGGGCTCCAACACTTAGGGGTTACCCTGATATATGTGGCCTAGTATTTATTTTATTTGCGGTAATATATTCAAGTAAAGCAGATCTCTCAGGCAAACTAGATCTCAAGAAAGCAATAATTCTTGGCTTGTTATTATGGGCGCCATTTCTCTTAAGACGCTGGTATGCTTACACAATCGTCTCTCTCTACATTTCTCTGCCATTATTAAACTATTATCTTTATAAGACTAACGGGCATAGTCTCAAGAGAATATTTAAAATTGCTGTGTTCTTTTTCGTTTCAGGGATGTCATCAGTACTGCTTTCTGTAATACTGCAATGGAACCTACTCAAAAGAATAGCAAGTACCGATTACTCATTCATTTACTCAGCTTATCAGTCAAGCGTTGAGTTATCAATTAATAATGTAATACACGACATAGGATTATATCTGCTACCTATGTTTTTACTCTCAATCTGCTTGTCGTTTTTCACTAGAAAAACCCAAAAAGATTACTTGGTTATATTTTCAGCCTTTAATCTTATTTTCAGTTTTTTCATTTTCACAAGAACTCAGTCACCCGGAGTGCATCACTGTCTTCCATTCGCATTGTGGGCGCTGATAGTTTCTACGTTTGGGTTGCAATATATATTCTCAAAGCTATCAAATAACGCATCCAAAATAACTTTCATAGGGTTTATAACTATCGTTTGCCTTGTTGTTAATCAGCAATCTCTATTTGATAAAAATGATAACTTTATAACCAACTTGCTCCCTATAAAATACCTTCCAATGCGTGTTGACAATTATAATAATTATCTGCGCCTATCATCAGATATTCAAGGAATGCTGCACGGGGATGATAAACTGACAGTTTTATCATCAAGTAGTGTTCTAAACGATAACATGTTAGACACCCTGTCCAATCAAAAACTAAGTAACTTCATTGCAGGAATTTCTCAAGTTGATCTTAGGGACGGTTTAAATGTTCCATCGCTAATGTCTAAATACTTCATTGTCGCCGATCCGGTTCAAACACACTTAAATCCTTCTGGGCAACAAGTTATAACAATTCCAGCAGATCAGTTACTGCGCAACGAGGGAATTGGCAAGGCTTTTAAAAGAATAGGTCAAGGATATCCTCTTGAGCGAGGCGTCACTGCATATATTTATGAGAGGATGAGGCCATATACTTATGATGAGATGATGTCTTTTATTTCGAAATACTACGTGAGTTACCCACAATGGAAGGGTATATATGATACCGACCTATTCATACCATATGCCACAGGATTAATTTCTCTTGGAGATATCTGGGGTAAGCTAAGCATTGATGACGACGGAACTATTTATGCCCACCCTGGCGAAACACGTCCTACTACAATTAATTGGACTTTGAATGGCGTCAAAGCATTTGATATTTCATCAATAAAAAATACATGTCAAGCCGCAGATGGCGTTGATGTGACAATTTCAGATCTATCAGGCCACGAGGTTTCTACCCATGTTGAAAACAATCATTCAGCAACGATTGACCTTAGTAAATTCAATAACGTTCCTATATCAATGAGCATTGGTAAACATGGAAATCCCTCATGTGATTCCATTAGGATAGTAGGAAAAAAATAGTACTCAAGTCCAACTTAACCCTTGAACTGAAAGGTTCAAGGGTCTCCTTCTCTTACTGATCTGGAGCAGAAGGCCAAGATATGTTTTCCTGCACATTAGTATTAGTCCTACTTAATAGTACCTTGTAGGTTTTCCATGTCTTTAGCATGGCAATCTCATCATCGGTTGCCATTTCAAGATCAACCGCATCTTGCAGTACTGATACCCTATCTATCGCCACTGTAATTAACTCGGCTTTCTTCGCGGTGTTTACTGCTACTTTCTCCGCATTTAGTTTTGTCTGGATTTCTTCTGGGGTCTTTGCTGGCGGAGCGACAAGAGTACCATTCACATACGAATATCCCGGCCCGACTGATGCCCAATCCTCGTCAGATAATGCTATTAGCCCAGATGCTTTCTGGTAGGCTAATTCAACATCGCTAAATTGATCCCCGTCCTCTGGGTTTATGATAAACATTCCATTTACCAATCAGCTCGAGTCCACAGTAATAAATTTCATAACACATTTACCTTATAAGAGAGCAATTAAGTTAACATTAGTTCCTGCTGTGTTTGGATTGAACACACTACAGGCTGTTACCGAAACTGCAGAAACCCACATGGCACTTGGGACAGCGGAAGCGGGAGTGACAGCCGTAATAGTAATTTGTGGCTGAGAGATAAATGCGAGTGGGAATGTCCACGTTACTGTTGAGTTTGCTGGTACTGAAATAGTAAACCGGAAAATTTGCAGGCCATTAGGGAATTTATAACAACTGCCATTCCCGTTGTTTCCTCCCGGAAACTGACCGAGGTTAAGCTTGGTGAGATAGCCGAGCACACATTTGATGAAACTTGCCTGCGCTGGCTGACGGAAAAGGAACATAAGCGATCGCTGGACGATGACCGGGCGAAGATTGAATTCTTCCTGGGTCATTTGTCCGGCAAGCCACTATCCAGCATTACTGAGGATAAGGTGATGAAAGCGGTGGCAAGGATGCCTGACAGGAAGCACAAGCAGATATGGGAATCGCGCAGGGATGCAGCTCTGAGGAAAGGCAAGCCAGTTCCTCAGTACAAAGAGAAGCTGATTTCAGCGGCCACGCGCAGCCAATACCTTTCATTCATTCGCGGATTATTTCGGATCGCCGCCGATGAATGGAAGTGGCTAAGCAAGGCACCTGTCATCAAGACGAGAAAGCCAATCTCCCGCCGAGTCAAATGGCTGACACGCGAAGCAGATAGACGCTATTTTTGGGTTTTTTGTCCCAAATCTGTCCCATTCGCAAATTTCGAAGGGAACGACTGACAGCTAAGTGGTTGTTTTTGAAACCCTACAGGATTCGAATACATCAAGTATTGATATGTTTTATATGGATAAAATCGTGTTCGATAAAATTTGTACCAACATTTATACCAACAGATAAATTTGTCAGAAAATACAGCCCATTATCGCTGGGCCAACATGCCCGGATAATGTTTGGCAATGATATCATTCATTCTCTGAGTCAGCTCAGGCCGCTTAAAAGTCAGATGAGCGGTTCCCTTCTGAAAGTAACGAATGCTGAAGAACTCCTCTTCGTAAACGTCCTTAGCCGGATTATCCTGGATATGCTCCATCAATCGGGTAGAGATATCACCCCGGTTGTCAGGGATGGGTTTGCCATCCAGCAGAAACAGCATTCTCTCCAGGTCTGCCAGTTGATCCCGTCGCCAACCCCAGTTAAGGCTAAAGCCCCAGCGATTATGAGTAACGAGATTGTTGATGATGATCTTCTTCCCAAAGCTGCACGGACTATTAGTTTTGTAATCCCATGACAATCCCTTAAAGACGTTGATAATCCCGCGCTCAAATACCTCATCTTTGCTCTGATGTAGCTGCTCAAAGGTACTGAGTATGTTGGTTTCACTGATGGCAGGAATATTCTCATCCTCAAGACTTTTGTTCCACTGGTCCCTTGCCTGAGCGTCCATCAAACTGAGCATTCCCGATTTCTTCATCAAATCTCGCCATATACCGCGATCAAGATTGCAGGTGATCACTTTCATCGCCGTTTCTGTTTTCTCCATAAGCCAGCAGCCGCAGCGAAAGTCTTGTCGCATGGCCCAGTCTCTTGCAATTCCACCGCCAATGCTGCTGGTGGTTGCCGAGATGCCTTCAAGCTGGCAGATAAGGGCTTCAGTCTGTGCCAGTGCTGCGTTACGTCTGGAAACGATGCGCTCAATATTGGTCGAGCATATAAGCTCAGTATGGTCAGTTAATACTTCGGGTTCTGTCTGCATAATGTGTTTTCCATGCATAAAAGCAAACACGCCAACCGGGCATAGCTGGCGCATTATGCGGCGGGTAGAAATAAGAGAAAGTTCGGGGGTGGAAATCAGGAAATGGGCTCTGAGAATTTAAGTATTCATCAGCCCGATTGCTCGTCTGGCTCGAAGAATATCGGTAAAATTAATAAACGGTGACGGCTCATCAAAGGAGAAACTACTGCGATCAATACGTAAAAGGCCATAGCGTTCGACCACAAAATTCACGGCATCTTTCAGCAAAATGCCGGATTCAATATGTTCCTGTATTACGAATTCGTAGCAGAAGGGAGTGTCATTGAGCGTCAGGCCGTAATGGTGCTCAAACAGATGCGTCAGGAGTTGTTTCCAGACAGCTGCGGGTGACGGGCCAAGCTGAGCCTCCCGCGTCGGAGATACGGGTAAAGTTTGCATGGTTATTATCTCGTAATGTGAAAGGAAAGGGACTGTGAAGGCGTTGAGGTAACCTAAGGATAAACTTTTGGGGTTTATGCCGTTACTGAAGGTGTCGGATAAATAGTGATGTAGACGTAGCCGTGCGACCCGAGGGCGTCGGCTTCGCAGGTCAGGCCATTGTGGCTCAGCGTGATGCTCCGCTGGTAGCGAGGATCAAGCTCACCGGAGAGTAATGCCAGTTCCAGTTGTTTCATTATTAGTGGGAAAGCCTGATCCAGATATCGGGCCCCTTCCTCGCTGAATACACCGCAAAAACCAGCACGATCAGCCAGAAAATGCAGGCGTTGGCCTTCCTGTACCAGTCTTGCGCCAAAACACGGCGTGATGTCGTGCCGAAGCCCCCATTGCAGACAGGCGGTAGTGTCCTTCGGTGGGATAGTTTTGGATGGAGTAGGTTTCATTTCAGTATTCCTTTAGTCATAGAGGAAAACACGCTATTCCTGACAGTCGATAAAACGCTCGCAGTAAAGCGCGCCACCGTCCGCGATGATGGCGCAGGGCCAACGGTTTCCCTCAGCTAACCGGCTGCACAACGACAAACTGCCAGGGTAATGGATGAGGTAATAGCATTCGGTACAGAGATCGTCATCGGTAACCGGGCGACCGTAGGGTCTTTCTCTGTCGGACAAAGCTTCTATTTTTGGCATCTCTTACAACCAACCACGTTCGGCAAAAGAAACCACTTCCTTACCTCCGACAACGAAGTGATCCAGCACCCGCACCTCCACCAGAGTAAGCGCGTTAACTGTCCGCTGAGTAACCTGCCGATCTGCCTCGCTGGGTTCTGCATAGCCAGAGGGATGGTTGTGTGCCAGGACCACGGCAGCGGCATTGTGGCGAAGTGCTGCTTTGACAATTTCACGGGGAGGTACTTCGGAGCTGTTGATACTGCCGCTAAACAGCGTTTCGCACTCGAGCAGGCGGTGTTGGTTGTCCAGAAACAGCACCATAAACATCTCACGTTCAAGCCCTGCCATTTTCAAACGTAACCAGTCACGGGTGGCATGGGTTGAGGTAAATGATGCACCCGGTTCGCACAAGTGCTGCTCCAACAAGGCCAGTGCCTGTTTTATAGTCAGCTGCGCTGAAAGTGGTAGTGCGGACGGAAACAAAGCCAGTTGCTTCTCCATGGTAAAAATCCTCAGTCGATAATGTGCATGATGCCGCTGCATTCAGGATGGCTAAGGGCGTAGTCCCGCAGACGTTAATAATGTTCCGTCATGGCATCACACTCGGTACGGCAGGCGTGGTGGCTGTACATCATGAGACAGGCGACAACTCCCGCCGCCTCACGGCTAACGGTGGCCCCGTTGCCGTTGAGTTCATTAAACAATACATAGTCCTGCTCAGTGTCTGGCACCGTAAAGGCACCGCCATTGGACAGGGTATAAAATGCCCAGCAGTCACCGTGGTATTCTGCACATAGTCGGTCAAGCCAGGCGAAAATACGGGCTCCAGCGTTATCCACTGCGGGATACTACCAAAGTGCTCCGGCCAGAAATGAATACGCGCACTATCAGCAACGGGCGTGGGCTGAAGCGCTGTCGTAGTTGTCGCGTCATTATTGTTGTGAGAGTTGTATTCAGCAGACATGATGAATCTCCTTTTTAGTCAATGGGTGAAAGGGTTGGGTCAGGCAGAATGTGGTGGTTTTGTATTCCCGACAGAAACGTCACTACTTATCGAAAAAGGTCAGCATGTTCTCGGCCATCACCCACAACGCGCGGTTCAGTTTTACATCGCCATCAATGCCCTTTACGGCCCTACTGCAGGTGCGTTTACCGGTGGCCGTTCGAGCGTCTAGCCCACCCTTACTCAAATTCTCCTGAAGACGATTGAAAACTGTCCACAGGTCATCGCGGCTATCCTCATGACGACGTGGCGTAAGCAACCGCGACACGGTCACCGGCTGGTGCTCTTCGCCAAACCGGTAGCGTAGTGCAGCATTGGCGATAGCCTGCCGTGCCGGGGCCGGCAATATCAACGACTGCATCGCATCACGCTTCTCCTCCACCCGGTCAAATATCCCCAGTACCTCGTAAGCTTCCTCAATCACTTTCTCCACCACGTTGCCCCGATGTGGCACGCGCACTTCGCCAAACGACTGGCCGCAAATTAGCCCATTTTGGCAAACTGACCTAAAGAGTCCTTGCAGCATCTGGTACGAGCTGGAGCCGTCGTGGGAATTAAGGAGGATAATTTCCGGCACCTGATGACCGGTGATTTGCCCGGTACGCCTCAGGCGAAGCATGTGCTTGGTATGCTCGCGCTTGCTTTGGTCACGGACTTTCGTCTGGCAGGCGAAGAAGGGTTCAAAGCCTTCGAGCTGCAGGTTGTCGAGCAGGGTAATGGTGGGAATACAGGTATAGCGGTCGCTGCGTGATTCATGTTTATCTTCACTGAAGATGCTGGGTACATAGTGTGCCAGTTCATAACGTATCAGCGGACGGTCACGGGGTACAAGATTGGCGGATCCAAAGCGGCTGGCTAATCGCATGGTTAACTCCCTATCGGGTAGAAAAAGAAAAGGGCTGCTCCTCCCGAAGGAGGAACAGCCCTGTAAGTGCAGTAATGTATGACCGGCTAAGTATTTACCGGTGAAAATTTGGGACCCATTTTATCCAGAATGCGATAAAGCTGTTATTTCCAGTTAAAGGTAAAAGCGCCTTTACTTGTTTGTACGCTCAGCTCAAGAGGGCGACACTGCGTGAAGCTGCTGTTACTAGGAGTGGTAAAGGACAGTGTCTGACCGTAACCCAGGCGCTTATTCACATTCTGTCCCCTCCCCGACATTGAAATCAGGCAGTTACCCCGGTTCAGGGTGATTGATTTGATAGTGATGTCATTTTCAAGGCTGGTCAGCGTCAGTTGCCAGACTGGAAAATTAACTTTCGGGAGATAAGTTTCCTGTGCATTGACAGACAGCGGTGCATTATCCGCCAGCGCAGGAAGCGCGACGGCAAGTAGCATGGTGGTAAGCAGGGTTTTAAACATCATTAAAATTCCTTATTAACAACGGTTTGTATCCTGGCACACAGGCCAGATGTAGCATCAGAAGCCATCGGCCTGGGCGATACCGTCATCCGCCAATGCGTGGCTGATGTTGTTCACCACCGTATGAGAATCGAGCTTTATCTCTGCCAGCAGTTTTCCGGTGTCCGGAGCGCCCTTAAATACATAAAGTGAAGCTACTGGCTCTCCCTCATCGTTTGTTCCGACGGATACCTGGTAGCGGGTTTCTCCGTTTCGCACAATAAATTCCTGAATACTGATGACCTGATTACTCTGGTAAGCGTAAGTGGTGCTGGCCGCTGGAACAGTGATATCCATCTCTTTATTTGTTGCGCCGGTTTTACCGAAGGAATAAGAAACGTACGGGGTATTAATGCAGATTTCGACTTCTTTATTATGGTTGAGCGTCTGCGCATAAAAGACCGGCTTTGCACAGCGCTGACCTTCAGCCTGGGCAGCGTTCATACATGACAGCAACAGCCCGGTACTTAACAGCAGAACGCTGGCGATACTTTTTAAGTGATCTGTCATTTTCATTCCCCCAGTTCGGGTAATACGACATAAATATCCCTGCCCCTAACTTCAATGGTCATTGGCTCCTTGTTACCGGTGTTCATCAGTGCCTGAGCCCGATAAAAACGCCCGCTGACCTCTTCCTTTAAATCCGTTACGCGAATACAGCGTTCATCAATGCCTTCATGTTGCATGATCTGGCTAACAGTAGAACAGGCGCTCTTTGCAAGTTGTTCGGTACCCGACTGCTTTTTAAAATGATTACCGGCCACGGCTGACAAAACGGTGCAAATCAGCCAAACCTGTAACAAACGCCAAGGTTTCCCCTGACGCTCGTCCCGTTGTCGAAGATAAACCATCGGTAATAGGAAATATAAAAATGAAGGTGCGAGTTTTTCTTGCTTCATCAAGCTGAGTCGGTCCAGCAGCACCCAAATAAGGGAAAACACCATATACAGGCCAAGGGCAATCTCTTTAGGGCAGAAAATGGCGAAGGGTACCCAGAGTATTGGAAGGCCAATGGACAAACACCAGGCGTAGGTGTCTTGCTTGAGAAACGGATAAGGTTTCAACATAGAAATATTCCTTTATTAATAATAAATTAGAAAGTTTTGGGATTGAACAACCCCCCCAGAGGGGGATCGTATCGGGATGCAATGAGGAGGGATAATCGTTAATAAAGATCAATTAGCCGAGACCGATCGTTCAAACCTATCGGCAAAATCGATCGTTAGTGCTAAATTGATAGCCAAAATCTATGCGTTATCTGTATTCGATCGGCGAAACAGATCGAACGCATGTCAGGTTGTCGGGCATACGTTAAAAGAAGCGATGCCAGAGCAACTTGGCCAGAGAGATCAGTCGGTAGCGGACCTGTTTTAACCACTTTCTTAAAATATGTGACTCAAGCAGGGCCTCCACGTTTTCGTCAAAGATGTTAACTACAACGCGGGTGAAGCCTTCCTGTGCCGTAGTGGTAACCTTCTCCGTCCGATACTCAGGCTCAAGATGACGGGTCACAGCACTGATGGCTTTGTCGGGTAAAGCGGTGATTAGGGCTTCGACCCACCGAGGTATATTGAAACCTTCAGAGGCAGAAACCGCCAAGACAGGATGAACGGGAGAAAACACGGTATTCACCTGAGTCACCTTCTCCTGCAGGTTCTGCATCTGCCGCAGAGAAGGTTGGTGGGCTGTAGCATCCCATTCCCGGCAAGGCTCGATTTTATCGGCCTGGTTGATAGCGAACAGAAAGCGGGCGGGATCTGTGCCCTGAGAAACCAACTGCCGGTAACATCGGATATCATCATTCCATGCGCGGTCATCGGCTTTCAGCACCCAGACGATCAGGTCCAGCCTATTCAACCAGTGTTGGTACAAATGGGCATACATCTTATCAAGCGTTGGTGTTTCACCAATCCCAGGAAAATCAACAATGTTAAGTGCATACAGACCATCAGAGGTTTTGTACTGTTGAGCAAGATGGGTACATCCTTTCACTGCATCGACGCTTGCAGGAGGAGAGCTAAAGAGCGTATTGCACAGGCTGGATTTGCCTGCACCGGTTTTGCCCATCAGTCCGATGTAGGGTTCATAAGAGATGGCACGACTGAAATGATGCTGTATCTCACGTACTGTATCTGCTGGCAGACGGGAGAGTATCCTCGCCAGCGGCATATCTGCCGGATGTTCGTTGTTCATCAATATCACCTGTGATAATAATTCAATCTGGTTATCACAGAGATGATATTGGTCTGTGGATTTTTATAACTAAACCGGCTCAGCCTATACCTGATCCGAAATGCCTTTCCTTCTGACTAGTATTCATTGATTTGAGTTTCACTCTTCCCTTGTTGAAGTCGACATTAACCCCCTGAATACAGAATCCACCTGCAGGTATTCTGTCATATGGAAATTCTTTTGAAGTTACACGTACAGGAATGAAAAATGCGCCAATTTTGTCTCGGGGATCTATTTCGGCTATTTTACATAACCCTTTAAACCTTCCATTCTGAGCTTTTAAAACCTCCTCGTATTTAAAATATTTTATCCCCTCAAAATCATACTTCCCGTCCAACCGTCCCCATTCAGACCGGCTGACATTAATAATTATACATGTAGCTCTAAAAATCCCTTTATAATTCTCACCTGGTAAAACGTCATCGTTATAATAGCAGTCCACCTCTGTTTTCAGGATAACTGAGAAGCTGTATTCATCGGTTTTATCATCTGATATTTTAAATCTTCGCATGTCCAAAGCAAAATCAGAAGCGATTGCATTATCAATAGCATCCATCAGGCTTTTTAATTTTAGTCTATTATCCGCCGTTTTATTTCTCTTTTCACCGATAGAGATGAATGACGAAAAAGAAACCTGGCCACTGAAATCAATTCTCTTCCCAACCGTAAACTGGGGATACAGTTTGATTACCTCTGTTTCATCTACAGTAGTATTAATGATATCCAAGTTCTCTCTTTCTCTGCTAACTAACGCATAAAGGTAATGCGATGCACTTTTCTTTCCATTAGGCTTCGTTGCCTTTCCCCTGAGAAACTGCTCTGTATCCTCATCAGAATAGTACATCGTCGCCTTGTATTTATAACCCATCTTCTCCGTCTCCTATCATGACCACCGCATCAAAAGTAAAACCACCTGATAACCGCTTTCCGGCACTCAGCCATCCATCTTACATTCCTGGCAGGCAGTCGCATCAACACGTGATTGCAACCTACTTTTATATGTAATTAAAAATTAAAGTAGGTTATAAAAGTGACCTACTTTTGTTTTATTTAATGTTTATCATAATGATGCTAAAAATGAGATATCCCTGCCCGTAACAGCAACTCCCTGTCTTCACTCTCCGCCATCTGCATTGCCTATTTTCAACTTCAGCCCAACCATACCTTTGTAATGATGCTGAACAGGCAGAGTGAACATTGCGTAATCATTATTTTTTTACGCGACCTTCCCATCCTCTGAGGAAGGCTGCAACACAACACTGAGAACAGTCATTCCTCCTTTCACTTTTCACGTAAAGGGGATTCCACCATGAACACATCACCCACTCTGCTGAATGATCAGCTTGTTGATATGGCATTCATAACTACCTACACCAACTGCAGCGATAAATGGTTCTACAAACTCATCAGCGAAGGACAGTTCCCGAAACCTATCAAACTGGGGCGCAGCTCCCGCTGGCTTACGAGTGAAGTGGAAGCCTGGGTGCAGCAGCGTATAACTGACTCGCGTGGTCACTGAAGCATGTTGGTAAAAAAGAAAGGCTGTACCATCACCAGTGAGGTCTAGCAGAAGCCCAAAATGGATTAAGCAGGAGTGGTTTCATGAGAGCTCCCGGTCTTTCAGAAAACAATGCTTTCTTTTAAGTTCTGAATTGATAACCCTGGAGTAAAATTTAAGCACAATAAATATATCCAACCGCTACCTGCAAGGCACTATAAAGTAATTTCATCCTATTCCCATACAGTATATATATTACATACATGGATAAGCATACACAATAAAATATACAGCAAGACATATGAATATGGATTGCTAAATATATAGAACCAACCAGTTAAGGAGTGAATAAAATAAACGAAATCATATTAATTTTGTCACCGAGGATATTACACAGCACATTAGAAAAACACTTTTGGAATATAATTAATGGAAGGTATAGATATCATTAATAATAACAGCATAGTTTACACCTCATGATATCCATTAAGTTATGATGACCACCAATAACTAAACCCACCTCTGTTCTGCATCGCATAGATTCAACTGACAAAAGCATTCACTGTCAAGTTTCTCATTATCGACCGTTGACACATACCTTACAGCACCATGCCTTTCTACTTAATGTCACTTTAACCCTCATTCGTGCCTCCATCGCTGCCATTTACTCTGGCAGGGCCTGCGCACGATTGAAATATGCCCCAGGAGTAATCTTCATGACCAACAGTAAATTTGGCCCCCTAAACTCTGACTATATGAGTCGTATTACTGAAATCATCAGCAAAGCAACAAAAGCCCACGCCAGAACATCCGTTTTCACCTTCGTACTCAGACTGCCTGAGTACCGCGATACAGGTGACAGTATTGCCTGCACCCCTAATCTGAAGACCGGTTTAATGGAACGCTTCACAGGGGCGCTGAGGGCGCGTATAGCAGCCCATCAGCAACGACGTAAACGGGAAAAGTCTCAGGTATGTCCAACGGACCTGAGATACGTCTGGGTACGTGAGGTAGGGAGCAGCCGTAAATCTCACTATCACGCAGCGATATTCGTTAACAAAGATACTTTCAATGGTTTAGGGGATTATTCGAAGGAAGACCATAACCTGGGGAGCTATATCAGCGAGGCCTGGCTAAGTGCATTAGGCCTACTCGACTTTCCTGAGTACCGAACGCTGGTTTCCTTCAACAACACGCCACATTATCTGGAGAGTCTTCGGGTGGACCGCTTTGGACAACAGTACCTGGGATTACGACGCCACCTGAGCTACTTTGCTAAAGAACACACCAAGGCCTACAGCAAGGAAGACCGTTCATTTGGGGGGAGTGTCAGATAACATAGACACATCCCCGCCGTGTGTATTAAGACCATCATTACTTTTATTTTTTACACGACCGTCCATCCCCTGAGGAGGCTGCAATACCGTCCTGAAGACAGTCATTTCTCCTTTAACCAACTGACTTAAAGGAGATGTAATCATGAACATCACCCCACCCTGCTAAACGATCAGCTCATTGATATAACCTTTATCACCACCTACACGGTCATGCCCGACAAGGGGTTCTATAAACTTATGCAGGACGGTATCTTCCCCAAGCCCATCGAACTGGACTGCAGCTCTCGCTGGCTACAGAGCGAAGTGGAAAGCTGGATGCAACAGCGTATTACACAATCGCGTCAATAACCGACTACTCCATCAGTGACCGATAAGATCGGCCTTGACTCAACATTCAATAACCAGCTAGACCGAGAAAAACATTCCAATTTTGTGGCAAACTTACCAAGCATAGATACTGTTAAAGGGCGCTACTCGACACCAACACTGCGGCAAGCTAGTTCACCACTGATTTTGGTACAAACCGCCAATTCCACTATTTATAATGATGCTACTCACGATCGACCTATTGCCTTACCCATCGGTAATGACACCAAACATGCATCTATTTTGGCCAAAGGCAATAAAGTCAGGCTGGTTCTATGAGATAATCCCGGTCAATATCATTTTGCAAACATTGTCGGAAGCCCACGTCGTAATTGACCTAGGATGGTTTTTTCGCTCTTCAGAGCTTAGTTTCCAATTCATGGGAATCCGATTGTTTTTCATAAGAAAAAGAGAACGCATTTACATGGCTAAATCTCCAACCAAGAAAGCTGGCAAAGGCTTCGAAGAGACCCTTTGGGATACTGCCAACCAACTGCGTGGCAGCGTGGAATCCTCCGAATACAAGCACGTAGTGTTGAGCTTAGTATTCCTGAAATTTATCAGCGATAAGTTCGAAGCCAAGCGTAAGCAGTTGATTGACAACGGCCAGGAAGCCTTTATCGATATGGATGTTTTCTATCAGCAGGACAACGTCTTCTTCCTGCCACCAGAAGCCCGCTGGTCTTATGTCAAAGCCCGCGCGAAGCAAGATGACATCGCAGTGATTATCGATACGGCCCTTTCTACTATAGAGAAACGCAATGCGTCTTTGACTGGTGCCCTGCCGGATAACTACTTCTCCCGTCAGGGGTTAGAGGTGAAAAGGCTCGCTTCTCTCATCGATAGTATTGAGAACATCGACACTCTCGCCAACGAAAGTGATCTGACGGAAGAGGACCTCGTAGGCCGCGTCTACGAGTACTTCCTTGGCAAGTTTGCCGCCAGCGAAGGTAAAGGCGGTGGTGAATTCTACACCCCTAAAGCAGTGGTGACCTTGCTTGCTGAAATGCTCGAACCCTATCAAGGCAAGATCTATGACCCATGCTGTGGCTCTGGCGGTATGTTTGTGCAGTCCCTCAAATTTATCGAGAGTCATAAGGGTAAAAGCAGGGACATCGCCATTTACGGCCAAGAGCTCACTAGCACTACCTACAAGTTAGCCAAGATGAACCTGGCAGTACGCGGTCTTTCCGGCAATCTGGGAGAGCGTGCTGCTGATACCTTCTTTGCCGATCAGCACCCGGACCTCAAGGCCGATTTTATCATGGCCAATCCACCGTTTAACCTGAAGGACTGGCGCAACGAAGCGGAGCTCACCAACGATCCACGTTTTGCTGGTTTTCGCACTCCGCCTACCGGCAACGCTAACTATGCCTGGATCTTGCATATGCTTTCCAAGCTGAGTGAAGACGGCACTGCGGGCTTTGTGCTGGCCAATGGCTCTATGAGCTCGAATAGCAGCGGTGAAGGCGAGATCCGTCAAAAGCTGATTGAAGATGACCGTATCGAATGCATGATTGCCTTGCCGGGACAGCTGTTTTTCACCACCCAGATCCCGGTTTGCCTATGGTTTATCAGCAAAAGCAAAAAAGCCAATCCTCAATACGGCTACCGCGATCGTCGCGGTGAGACTCTGTTTATCGATGCCCGCAATCTTGGCACTATGGTGAGCCGTACCCAAAAAGAGCTGACTAAAGAAGATATCGCCACCATCGCTGATACCTTCCACGCCTGGCGCAGCAGCGAGAGCGAACTCAAACGCCGCATTAAGGCCAAGGAGATCGGTGCCGAGCAATATCAGGATCAGGCCGGTTTCTGCAAGGTTGCGACTCTTGATGATATGAAGGCCAACGACTTTGTGTTGACTCCAGGTCGCTATGTTGGAGCTGCTGATATTGAGGATGATGGGATTGCTTTTGAAACCAAGATGCAGGAGCTGACTCGGGCCCTCTATCAACAATTGGATGAAGCTACAGAGCTGGATCAGGCAATTCGTTCCAATATGGAGGCGCTGGGGTATGGGAAATAAAACAACATTAATGACTCTTGGCGATGTTTGTTACATAACTGATGGCGCCCATGCAAAAGTTGAGCGACAAGTATCCGGTATTATGTATTTAACGTCGAAAAATATTGGTGACGGAAAATTAAAACTTGATAATTTTGATTTTATCTCTGAATCAAGTTTTTCAAAGCTATTTACGAATACAAAAAAAGCACAAAGGAAGTTACAAGCTGGCGATGTGCTGATGGGAATCATAGGGACATTCGGGAATTGTTATTTATACAAGGAAACGGATTACTTTGGGATTTCAAGTTCCGTTGCAATACTGCGTCCGGCCCAAAGTAAATTGCTGCCAGAGTATCTGTATTACTACATATCAAGTGCCTCGTTCAAAAAAATCTTAGAGAAATTTAAAGGTGGTTCAGTTCAAGGCTATACAAATATTGCAACTATTAAAGCTTTACCGATTCCCATACCTTCACTTGAAACACAAAAAGTAATTATTGCTAATCTTACGCCACTAGACAAAAAAATAACTCTCAATTGCCAAGTCAATAAGACCCTAGAAAATATGGCACAAACCCTGTTTAAATCCTGGTTTGTAGACTTCGATCCCGTGGTTGATAACGCGCTGGATGCAGGCTTTTTCGAGCAGGATTTAGAGTTCCCTGATGAGTTGCTGCGCCGTGTTGAGGCCCGCAAAGCTGCGCGCGAAAGTGCCGACTTCAAACCATTGCCGGAGGATATCCGCCAGCTATTCCCTGCTGCTTTTGAGGAATGCTCGGAGCCTTCACTTGGTTTAGGTGGTTGGGTGCCGAAGGTGTGGGAATCATTGCCAGTAGGCTCATTGATAGATTTGATTGGTGGTGGTACGCCTAAAACGTCTGAACATAGCTATTGGGGTGGGGATATACCTTGGTTTTCAGTAGTTGATGCTCCGAATGATAGTGATGTATTTGTACTGAGTACCGAAAAAAAAATCACAGATTTAGGCGTTAAAAACTCATCAACTAAAGTTTTGAGAATAGGTACAACTATTATAAGTGCTAGAGGTACTGTTGGTAAATGTGCCCTAGTTGCTACACCTATGGCTATGAATCAATCTTGTTATGGTGTTATCGGTACAAATGGAATCCATGATTATTTCATTTACTATCTTATCCGCCAGTCAGTATCCCAACTGCAACAAAGAAGCCATGGTTCTGTTTTTAGTACAATTACTAGAGATACTTTTAATTCTTTCAAATTCGCGTTTTCTGGAGAGTTAATAGCTAATGCATTTGGAGAAACTATATCCCCTTGGTTTGAAAAAATACGGGCCAATAACCAACAAAGGTATATGTTGGCGAATCTTCGCGACATTCTGCTACCTAAGCTAATCTCCGGTGAGCTGCGCCTTAGCGATAGTGAGGCCGACACCGCAGACGAAGTATTGGCATAAATCATCTGACCGCCGCACGGTTTATTTATGGTGAGGCGGTTATTACTTGATCGGCCATACCGACCACAACACGAATAAGAAGCCATTGCCATGAGCCATATTTTCACGGAAGCGAAGCTGGAACAGGCCATTATCTCCCTACTGGGGCAGCACTCGAATGCGGAGGGCCAAGCCTGTTACCCTCATTTTGTGGGTGGCAATGTGCCGCGCAAAGAAAAAAGTGAGGTGCTGATTACCGATGACCTGCGCCAGTATTTAGCCAACCAGTATCAGGCAGAGGGGATCACGGAAGGGGAGATTTCTCACATCCTCCATCAGTTGCAGACGCTTCCTGCCAGCGACCTCTACCAGAGCAATAAAACCTTCTGCCACTGGCTCAGCAACGGCTTTTTACTTAAACGTGAAGATCGTAATAAGAAAGACCTCTATATCGAGCTGATGGATACCCGCAGCTTGTCAGGGCAGTTAGCCAGCTTATTTACAGGGCATAGCGAAGAGATTGCCGAGGTGGGCAATAATATCTACCGGTTGGTTAATCAACTGGAGATAGAAGGCCAGACCCGTGACGGCGGGCTGCAACTGCGCATCCCCGATGGCATCTTGTATGTGAACGGCCTGCCGCTGGTAGTCTTCGAGTTTAAATCAGCGGTACGGGAAGAAGAGGCCACCACCTATGACGCTTGGCGCCAACTTTGTGTGCGCTACAAGCGCGATATTCCTAAGCTATTCGTCTATAACGCGCTGTGTATTCTCAGCGACGGGGTGAACAATAAGCTGGGAAACCTGTTTGCCCCTTACGAGTTCTACTACGCTTGGCGCAAGGTGAACGGTAATGAATCCACCGAGCAAGATGGTATCAACGGCCTCTACACTCTGATCCAAGGGTTATTTCATCCGGTTCGTCTGCTGGACGTGTTAAAGAACTTCGTTTTCTTCCCAGACACCAGCAAACAGGAAGTGAAGATCTGCTGTCGCTATCCGCAGTATTACGCCGCCCGCAAGCTTTACTACAACATTAAAAAAGAGCGCAAGCAGATAGCGGCCAACGACGAGAATATCGGTGGCACCGGTAAAGGGGGAACCTACTTTGGTGCCACGGGCTGCGGCAAGAGCTACACCATGCAGTTCTTGGCCCGCCTGCTGATGAAGAGCGTCGATTTTGCCAGCCCGACCATTGTTCTGATTACCGACCGTACCGATCTCGATGAGCAGCTCGCCAAGCAATTCTGCAATGCTACCGCTTTTATCGGCGATGCGGTGATTGAGCCGGTCACCAGCCGTCAGGATCTGCGAGACAAGTTGGCTGGATGCGCGAGCGGCGGGGTATTCCTGACCACCATCCACAAGTTTACTGAAGATATTCAACTGCTCTCCAATCGCAGCAATATCATCTGTATTTCTGACGAAGCCCACCGCAGCCAGATCAACCTCGACCTAAAGATCAGCATCGATGCTGAAAGCGGAACGGTGAAAAAGACCTACGGCTTTGCTAAGTATCTACACGACTCGCTGCCTAACGCGACCTATGTTGGCTTTACCGGCACCCCTATCGACGCCACTCTGGATGTGTTCGGCCCTACCATCGATAGCTACACTATGACCGAATCGGTTAACGATGAAATCACGGTGCGGATTGTCTACGAAGGGCGAGCTGCCAAAGTGGTGCTTGATAACAGTAAGCTGGAAGAGATCGAGCAGTACTACCAAGAATGCGAAAAACTGGGTGCCAGTGAACACCAGATTGAAGAGAGCAAGAAAACTACGGCCAATATGAACTCCATCCTGGGCGATCCGGATCGCATCGAGGCATTGGCCAAGGATTTCGCCCAGCATTACGAAAAACGGGTGACGGAAGGTTCGACCATCAAAGGCAAGGCGATGTTTGTTTGTGCCAGCCGCGAGATTGCCTACGATTTCTATAAGAGACTGAAACTTCAGCGCCCCGAGTGGTTCGAGGCGAAACAGGCTATCGATGGTGTCACTCTGACCGAGCAAGAGAAAAATGAATTGATGAGTCTTCCTCTGGTCAATATGGTCATGACCCGAGGCCAAGATGATGATGAGGCCATGTATAACTTGCTCGGTACTAAGGAGTACCGCCGTGAGCTAGACAAACAGTTCAAGAACCCTAAGTCCAACTTCAAAATTGCCATTGTGGTGGACATGTGGCTGACCGGTTTTGACGTGCCCGAACTTGATACCATTTACATCGATAAGCCGCTGCAAAAGCACAATCTGATTCAAACGATCTCGCGAGTAAACCGCCGCTTTGAGGGCAAAGAGAAGGGCTTGGTAGTCGATTACATTGGCATCAAAAGTCGAATGAATATGGCTTTAGCGATGTACTCGAAGGCTGATAAATCCAACTTTGAAGATATCCAACAGTCGCTGATTGAGGTGCGTAATCACCTACACCTGCTTGCTCAGGTGTTTCATAATTTCGATAGCCGCGGTTACTTCTCTGGCACACCGACGCTACAGCTGGAATGCCTTAACCGGGCCGCCGAGTTTGCCCTGCAGACCAAGAAGATTGAGCTGCGTTTTATGGGATTGGTGAAACGCCTGAAAGCCGCCTATGACGTTTGCGTGGGTAGTGAAGAGATCACTCAGGATGAGCGTGAGCGCATTCATTTCTATCTGGCCGTGCGTTCTATTGTCTACAAACTGACTAAGGGCGATGCGCCGGATACCGCGCAGATGAACCAGAAAGTGCGTGAGATGATTGCCGAGGCGCTCAAGGCTGAAGGGGTAGAAGAGATCTTCACCTTAGGCGAAGATAAAGCCGAGACTATCGACATCTTTGACGACGAGTACATGGCTCGTATCGGCAAGATCAAGTTACCTAATACCCGAATGCAGCTGCTGCAAAAGATGCTGGCAAAAGCCATTAGCGATTTCCAAAAGGTGAACCAGCTGCAAGGCATTAATTTCTCCAAGCGTTTTCAGGCATTGGTTGAACAGTACAACCAGCGCAAAGAGAACGATGTGCTCAACGGTGAAGAGTTCGACACATTCACTCAGCAGATGGCCGACATGATCTACGATATTAAGACCGAGATGATGTCGTTTGCTGATATCGGCATCGACATGGAAGAGAAGGCCTTTCTCGATATCCTTGTGCATATGTGCGAGAAGTATGATTTTACCTATGACAAAGATAAGATGTTGGAATTAGCCAAGGATATGAAGGTGATTGTCGACGACAGCGCCCAGTATCCCGATTGGAGCAACCGCGATGACATTAAGGCCAAGCTGAAGGTAGATCTTATCTTGCTATTACACCGCTATGGTTTCCCACCGGTAGCCAACGATGCAGTCTACAAGAGCGTGCTAGAGCAGGCGGAGAACTTCAAGAAGTACCTTCATAGCTGATTTATCAAATTGAGGATTGGCATGAAGTTTGACTTATAACTGATTGCCGCTTCAGACAATAAAAATAATTTATATTCAATAAATTATAAAACCTCTGAAATAAGGGCATAAGGTCGATGGACATAAAAAAAGTGGGTGGAGCTGGACTTCACGCAAGTGAGCTTAGGGCAATCAGTAAAATGGAGCAGCAGTTTCAAAGCAGCTGGCACGGATTTGCGGGGTTGGTTGCGTCGGATGCTCAAGGGCCAATGGAAATCGACTGCCTTATAATTACTCATGACCGACTGCTTTTGGTCGAGCTGAAAGAGTGGAATGGTATAATCGAATATGACAATGGGATGTGGATCCAGAATGGCCAAAACCGTGGCAAAAGCCCTTTTGCTATCAAACGAGAGCATGCCCTACGCCTACAGAAGCTACTTGATAGAGAGTTGTCACACAACCTCGGTTATTGGCTCACCGTAGAGGCCCATGTTGTACTATGCGGAAACGCTACTCCAGAAAATCTTCCCCTCATAGAAAGGCCTTTCGTTCACTCACTGGATGAGTTTCTTGCTATTCGAGCTCCTGAAAAGTATGACACTCTCGTCGCCAATAAAAAACTGGCCGGATTCTTCAACTCAACCGGGAAAGCAAGGCCAAACTCTGAAAAATCCCTGCAGATCATCTACAAATTTATCGAAGGCCCAAAGATTCAGAAAAAAGAGCTTGTTGTTGGTAACTTTCAGGCTCACACGAATAAATCTTGGTTTGCTCACCGAAACTCAATCTACAAGGAATACTTGGCTCAAGACCGGTCAATGCCCTCAGCGAAGGGACTGATCCGCCGCTGGGACTTCAATCAATTAGGTACCCTGCATGCCTTACAATCGACCTGGGCTGATATTGCCCTCCGTGAAAACCGGATAGGCAAATTCATTCGCGATAACAGCAATATGCGTGATTACCTGCTTAGGTACGTCAACGACGTTTCCATCGATGACGTCACGGAGGATTTCTGTGAGTTATATGAATTGCCTCGAAATACCGAGCGCTTGGATGAAGTCATCGCTAGTGATTCTGCAGCCTGGTCAAGGGAGCAACGGATGGATCGCGTACGAGCGCTTTTGGCCCCGTTTGCTGACTTACATGCGTTGAACATTGCTCATCGTGATGTTGACCCACACAACCTCTGGTATGCCAACAATCACGATAGTATTCTGGCATCTGGCTTTGGCGCCGCATTTTTTCCCGAAACTGGAACAGTGGCCGAACATCGAAAATTGCTTCAAAGTTCACCAGTCGCATTGCCCGAAGATGCTATGTGTGAAGGTGACATCATTGATGCTTTTCGTATTGATGTCTTCCTACTGGCCTCAGTGGCTTATCAGATCTGCTTCAATCAGAAGCTTGAGCAAGTGGATGGAGTCCCCGAATGGACCATTCCCGTAAACGATCCTTTCGATGGCCTACTGAACTCTTGGTTTGAAAAAGCTCTCTCTTGGGATGCAGTTGAACGCTTTGAAGGTGCTCCTAGCATGCTGACAGAGTTCAACTCCCTCACCGGAACGTGCCCTGCAGAAGATAAGGACTCCCAACAGATCTTTGAGCAATTGATGCACAGCCCCCACCGACGCCAAGATCTCACACCATACTTAATACTACAGGCCTTTCCCCCTTCACCAGATAAGCTTCAGGATGCATTCAAGGCCTTAGCCAGCGGGAGCAGCAAGAAGGCTTTCTTGGCTCATAAAGATAACCAGGAAATGCTTGTGAAGTTGTGGGACAACGTTCAGGTCTCTCGAAATCAACCCGGCTCCAACCGTCGAATACTACAGTTTCTGAAACGTCTGGAACAGTTCCAGGACGCCACTTTAGCAACTCCAAAGATCGTGGACTTCGGTTTAATGAATCCTCAGGGGCTGTTTGTCGCTACAGAATATGTGGAAGGTGAAACTTGGCCAAGTTATCTATTGGATCTTACATTGTCTCAAGAAGACAAGCGGGATCTTGCAATTAATCTGGTTAGTACCGTAATTGATTTTCACGAAAAGCGATTTGCCCATGGAGATCTACATCCAGAGAATATTCTTGTGAAAGACTGCAATGCCGAGAAAATCATGCTTGTAGACGTGCTCGATTACGGTAGTGAAACGGAGGCGTTTAATACTGAGTATGGGCCATCAAACCCTGCCATAACTGATGCCTATGGTCGTGACCGATGTGCCGTCTTCAAGATCGTCGAAGAGCTTTTCGCAGGAGAATTGCCACCGAAAGTTCAAGAGGAATTCATTAGAGCTCGTGACAATCAAACTCAAATCCCAGTCTCTCTTACCCCATTGCTCAATGCACTGCATACAGCCCTAGAGCCAGAACAGTCAGAACAGTCAGAACAAGCAGAGATTGAAAAAAAAGAGCCTATTTTGTTGAGCTGGAGAGCTAACAGCTTTCCGACAGCGCCCACACTTTTGGACACAATCGACGGCGGTTACTATTTCAACTGCAAATGGGTTAATAGCCGAGTCCACGGCCCTACTAAAGAACTTGCTTGTTTTATTACGGGTAATACAGCTTATCTACAAGTAAACCTAGATGTTGAAGCACGTAAAATAACCAAAGTCCGACACACAGCTTCTATTCCACTGAGTGATGTAGTCAGCGCCCAACGGCGTTCTGTTGGGCGACTATCCCGGCCTATTGCTCTGCAAAATGGCCCTCTAGATGAGCAGTGCACTCTGGTTGATGCAATTCTAAGCATGGAGGCTGTGATTGATGCCATTATTGAGCAATTCAGTCTTTCCGAGGAAGTTTATGACGTTCCTTTGACGGATGAAGAGCGCTTGGAGTTGTCCCCAGATAAATTATGGAAAGCGTTGGCTGATACGGAAGGGCAACTTCGCCAAAGCTTTCAAATTGAATCTAACGTTGAGGAAAAAGTCAGCGATAGTGGATACCCGATGTACCCCTATTTGTGCCTCGATGGACGGGATCTGCAGATCGATGCAGATGAGACCTACTATATCTATCAGCATAAGTCAGATGAAAAGCTTGGTGAGCTCTTGATCAACGAGACGACCGGTAGCTATATGGCGATACAGCCGGTTAACCATTGGGCTAGTAAGCAGTTTATACCCGGAAAATCACTTCAACTAGAATCCATTCGCAGCAAATCATCAAGGGATCTGAGACTTAAGGCTCTGAACCGGGTTATGACGAAAAAGTCGGTCATACCCAACTTGGCTGACTATTTTGATACCAGACAAAAACCAGCCCTGAGAGAAATGGCGGATCGTCCGACAGTTCAGAAACTGCGGGAGTTGTACGATGTTCCAGGACAGGAAACAAATAATAAACAACTTGAAGCATTTCAGTTCTTAGTAGGACAAGGCCCTGTCGGTGTGCTTCAAGGACCGCCAGGTACTGGTAAAACTACTTTTGTCAGTAAATTCATCCACTATCTGTTTGAACATGCCGGTGTGAACAACATCTTACTGGTGGGCCAACAGCACTCAGCGGTGGATAACGTCGCGATAAAGGCGAGAGAGCTTTGCTCTGACAAGGGTCTGGAACTGGATACTATTCGAATTGGGAATGAATCGCTGATCGATGATCGTATGCTGCCTACACATACCCGAGCTTTGCAGCAGAAGATCCGCCACAAGTTTCACCGGGAATATGACATACGGGTTAGCGCCCTCTCCACCCGACTACAGCTACCACATGAGCTGGTTCAAGATGCAACGCGATTACACCGTAGTCTAGCTCCTTTGTTGGTGCAATTAGGACAGTATGAACGTCAGCGAGAAAAGCTGGTGCGCACTGGCGGAGAGTCCAATGAGATCCATGTGAGCCAGTTAGTGGAATTAACGCACCAAAGAAATCAGACGGTGGAAACAATTGAGACAATCGTCCGCCAGCAGTTCAACAGTGCATTTGGCGAGTTGCCAACAAATAGTGAGCTGTTACTAGACAAGCTACTTCAAATCTTGGCTCAGAGCCATGGAGTGAACAACCCCGTCAAGGTGGATCGCCTGCATCGATTGTTATCCCTAAGTCAGGAGTGGCTCGATGTCCTGCGCTCTGGAGAGGCCGGCTATGACCGCTTTATGCTGAAAACCAAACAATTAGCCTGCGGTACACTCGTTGGGGTTGGACGTCGCAGTTTAGAGTTGGATCAGAGCCAATTTGATTGGGTTATTGTCGATGAGGCTGGCCGTGCTCAGGCCAGTGAGTTGATGGTTGCATTGCAAAGTGCAAAACGCGTCTTATTGGTGGGCGATCATAAGCAGTTACCACCATTTTACCAGAATGGGCATATAAAACACGCCAGCAAACTACTCGATGTGAGCAAAGAAGCCTTCGTGGAATCTGATTTCGAGCGGGCCTTCAATGCATGTGGTGGAGTGACTCTGGATACACAATACCGAATGATTGAACCCATAGGCGATCTAGTCTCAGCCTGTTTTTACGCAGATGATATTGGTAAGCTGCACACAGGACGAGGACCAGCCAAGGCATGGTTCGATGAATTACCCGCCCCATGGAACAAGGGGGTTAGCTGGATCGATACAACCTCTGAGCAGGGTGAGAAACAGACTAAACCTGGCTACACCAACCAGCATGAAATAGATTTGTTATTGCATTCGTTGCGAGTGCTAGTAGATGCAGATGCTGTTGAACACCTGCAACGAACGGTCACAAATGAACACCCTCATCCGATCGGTATCATTACCATGTACAGAGCCCAAAAAAATGAGATTGAGACTCAGCTCAATCAAGCTGAGTGGATGGGCCCGCTGCGTCACCTAATCCGGATCGACACCGTCGATTCTTACCAGGGTCAGGAAAACAAGATCATCATTCTTAGCTTAGTGCGGGACAATCCCAACGCCCTGCAGGGCTTTTTGCGGGATACGCCTCGAATCAACGTAGCTATTTCTCGTGCCCAGGAGCGCTTAGTTATCCTTGGGGCTGGCAGGATGTGGCGTAAAGATAACAATGACTCTGCATTGGGCTCAGTGTATGAATACATCACTGAGCGAGCAATACAAGACAATAGCCATTACCAGATGATTACGACTCTTGAATTCAACAAGGAAGGCATACCAGTATGATCTCGCTTTCTACAGATACTAAAGCTCGTGTTGGGAACCGCATCACCATCCTGATTCCCGCCCGAAAATACATCATGAACGTAGCATGGACCGAAGAAAAGCCCATGCCTGCCATTGAGCTATTTGCTTGCCGACTACTTATACTCTTTGAACGGATGTTGCCCCTCGAGCTCCGTGAATTCTTCGGGCTCTCGGAGCGAGAAGAAGAAGAGTTGCTTAATTCATTAGAAGATAAACGCCTAGCCGCATTGGATAACCAAGGTTACCTAGTCCCCAGTCCACTGTTAAAGAGTCAGGTCGGTTATGGTGATGGCGTACCAATGCTGGTTAAATACAACGAGCAGACCGAACATGTAATACTTGACGCTTTCGCTTTGACAGTACGTAAAGAACAGCGGCTGAGTCGGTTGATGTTCGGTCTACCAGAGCTTGCCATGCCCGAATCCGCAAAGGGATTAGGTATGGATAAAATCATTGAAGAATTCGGTCGACAGTTCCGCAGCCATCTAGAAATCACTCGCAACAACGAGCACGAACGTCAACGTACCCAACTTTACAAAGTGATGGGCAGCAGTGCTAGTGATGTACTTCAGCTAGCAGTCGATATTGAGTTCACCTATCAGCAGGCTAAGGGGGAGCCAAAACAGTTGATCCGCTCCACTGAACGGCTGGGCCCTAACCAGAGTCGCCCTCTCAGCAGTAGGCTGGAAGCCCATATCGCAGATTTCCTTGGCTCGAACTACATCGAAGAAAAAGGCACAGATGCGGAAACTTACTGCCAATTAGCTAATGACCACGTGTTGAAAAATTTTGTCAACGGATACCGGGTAGACTACTCACGTTGGATGCTTGCCCGAGATGAGAGCAAGACTGGTTATGGCTCGACTGATACGCGTGGTGTATTTGGACCCTTATATCTACTTGAAAATCGGCGTGATGCATTGCAATGGATTCGTAAAACACTACACGAGCAGGATGAAGTTACAGATCTAAAAGCACTGTGGATGCCGAGCAATGTTCCATTTTGGGGGGCCAACTCAGAAGACATAGATCGCTTTGTTCAGGATCTCAAAAGCATTCTTGAGCAGAAAGATAGCGATGCAAAAGTATCCCTAATTCATCAAGGTGGACACTGGGATGTACGACAGTACCTGAAGAATATATTCCCATGTGGTTTGTCGACCCCGTTAGCCCTCGATCGACTCGAGTTGTTTGTAATTCCCGACATTTTTGGCCTGATTCAGTACCATGGTCAACCTAATACCGATAGCGGGGTGAGTTTGCCTATTGGGTACATGACCAAAGACCCGGACCGGATTAAGCACTTGGAATTATTGTTTAAATCTAGAGTCGGCGACTTCAGCAATTTGAATTGTACTTGGGCCTCTTCCAAAGGGACAAATTCCCCAGACAAAATCCAAGATTTGCTACCACAAAACTGGCTAACCATTCCCATATCTCGGCCTGCTACCAGGCCTATTCTTAGCTTGAATCGCTGATATCAAAGTCAGTTGCCATTAATGGTAACTGACTTTTTTGGTGATAGGGTACCCATGCAACGCAAGATATCCTCTATTGGCTGCATAACTGGTAGGATATGGCGGGTCAAGAACACTCATCAAGGTGTTCCGCCTTATGAATATAAGCAGCATGTACAGAGTTACGCTCGTGATGGCTCATCTGCCGCTCTACCGCATCCTTCGACCACAATCCCGACTCAATCAACGAACTACAAGCCATAGTTCTGAAATATGGTCAAAAACCTTGGCGGTGACAATACGTCCGCAATTTCAACCTAGGTATCATAGTCCATCACACGCATTACTTTTTTGACGGTGTTCGCGATCATCGGTTCCGGCCAGATTACGGTCACCAACCCAGCGCAAACCTTCCATTATCTCACCGAAAAAAAACAAGTGGCTGCTGAAACCAACAGTGCCAGCACTTTCGCTCTAGCACTGTTGATCTAATTAAGAAAAATCACGTTAACTTAGGCTCGGCTACCAAACTCCCCGTGAACCACACCCCCACCGAGTTCTAGTTTGTCAATATAATCCCCATACCACTGCAACATATCCCTACGCTGCTCCAGATATTGAGCATGGTTGTACGTGCCACGAATGGTGTTCTTATCCACATGAGCAAGCTGTAACTCGATCCACGCCGTGTTATAGCCTTGTTCGTGCAAGATAGTACTCATCGTGTGCCGGAAACCATGGCCAGTCGCCTTCCCGTGATACCCCACCCTTTTCAGTACCTGATTAATACTCGCTTCGCTCATCGGCTTAGTGATGTCGTTACGCCCAGGAAATACCAGATTGTAGCGACCAGTCACAGCATGGATTTCACGTAGTACTCCCACTACCTGATCGGACAATGGCACCAGATGTGGGCGGCGCATCTTCATCCTTTCTACCGGTACTTCCCAAACTCGCTTATCGAAGTCGAATTCTTTCCATTCGGCCATTCTAAGTTCAACGGTACGAACTCCCGTCAACATCAGAATCTTTGTTGCTAGCCGAGTTATTGGGCTGCCGGAGTAAGCGGTGAGAGCCTCTAAAAAAGAAGGAAGTTCATCCGCTAGCAAATGAGGGTAATGAACAGATTTTGGCGGGGTTAATGCACTTGCCAACTCTGAGGCTGGGTTACTTTCAGCTCGACCAGTGACAATAGCGTAACGAAACACCTGGTTGCAGGCCTGACGGATTTTGCGCAACTTGTCGAGTACACCACGTTTTTCGAGTTTGCGAAGTGAACTAAGGATCTCCAGAGGCTTTATCTCTGCAATTGGGCGCTTACCGATATCCGGAAAGATATCGTTTTCAAACGCCTCCATAATGTCTTCAGCATAACCCTTCGACCAGTTAGGACGTTTGTACTCATGCCATTCTAATGCGATAGCTTTGAAGGTATTTTCCACTGTCGCTTTGCGAGCTTGTTTCTCAACCTTTTTCTGTTCGCTGGGATCGATATAGTTTGCGACTTGCCGCTTAGCTTCATCTCTCCGCTGCCTGGCTTCAGATAACGAAATCTCAGGATAGATACCCAACGCCAACATCTTTTGTTTACCATCAAAGCGGTACTGTAAGCGCCAGTATTTAGAACCATTAGGATGAACCATTAAATGCATGCCTTCGCCATCAGTAAGCTTATAAGGCTTATCCGTGGGCTTTGCACTTCTTACCTTCACATCGGTTAATGCCATTTGAGGCCCTCCGTTGCTGGCTGTTGGTACAAGATTTCATTGAACGGGGATGTACCATCACAAATACCAACAGATACTACTTGATGCTGGTAGATGTAGGTAGATACTGAGAGAGTTTCGACGCGCTGAAATCAACCAACTCACTGAATTTCAGGCATAAAAAAAGACGTCGGTTGACGTCTATTTACTTTGAAATGGTACGCCCTACAGGGCTCGAACCTGTGACCTACGGCTTAGAAGGCCGTTGCTCTATCCAACTGAGCTAAGGGCGCATTGCTTGTCCCAAATTGGGAGCGTTGCGGGTTCGGATTATACGGGCAGACCGGGTTGAGTCAATGGCTTTCGAACTCTCTGCTTAATGCCTGAACAATTAGCAGTTATTCCCGGTATGCCTGATAAGACGATGTCATCAGCGGTGGTTATTTTTCGTGCTCAGATTTCAATGCAGCGGTGATAACGCGCGCGGAGGCGTGGTATGCCACGCCTTCGTAGGCGGTCAGTTCCGGCTGCAAAGTTTGTACGATACCGTTTTTACCGATCACCGCCGGTTGCCCGATATACACGCTAAGTTCTTCATCCCACGCGGAAACCGGGTACACGCTCTGCGCATTGGACAGCACGGCATCCACCAGACGCGCTGTCGCGGTCGCAATACCGAAGCTGGTCCAGCCCTTCCCTTGCAGGATTTCCCAGCCGCCGCCGCGAACGGCGTCGTCCATTTTTGCCCAGTCAACCTCGCGATCGCCCGCCAGTTCGGCGACCGGACGTCCACCGAGCGTGACAGTGCTCCAGGCGACAAACTGCGACTCACCGTGTTCGCCCATCACGTAGCCCGTGACGCTTTTCGGATCAAAGCCGAAAAACTCGCCGACGACGCGTTTCATCCGTGCGGTATCCAGAGACGTGCCGGTGCCAAATACCTGCGAATCCGGCAGGCCGCTGGTTTGCTGAATAATCTGGGTGATTACGTCGCACGGGTTGGTGATGTTGATAATAACGCCGCCAAAACCGCTGGCGATGACACGGGGAATGACTTCACGGACTGCCGCACGGGTTTCGGCCAACTCTTCCAGACGGTCTTCGCGTAACAGCGTTTTAGGGCCGACGGCGATGACCAGCACGTCGGCGTCATGCAATTCGCTGTAATCATTAGCGATGACCTGAACGCGCGAAGCTGTCAGTGAAGCCATATCGCGCAGTTCAAGCGACTGGCTGACGGCTTTCTTTTCATTTTCATCCAGCAGCACAATGATGTCGCACAAACCCTGTGTGACCAGTGAAAACGCGACGTCAGCGCCCACGTGCCCGGCACCGATGATTCCCACTTTACGTGTCATTTATTCCTTTCCTCATGATTTAAATAGAGTCACATCTAAAATAGACACTTTTTTCGCCACTGTCTCAGGTTAAATTCTCACCCGCCGATAACAAGTTATTCGCATTCAGCGCCTGACAGCGCACGCCGCTTCTGACAAAATAGACGCATCCCCCTGCATTTTTTAATTGATGGATTTATTCCCTGATGGCAGCAAAGATTATTGACGGTAAAACGATTGCGCAGCAAGTCAGAAACGAAGTTGCGGCGCGTGTTCAACAACGACTGGCGGAAGGGAAACGTGCTCCCGGGCTGGCTGTCGTACTGGTCGGTGAAAACCCGGCATCGCAGATTTATGTTGCCAGCAAGCGCCGTTCTTGCGAAGAAGTCGGGTTTATTTCCCGCTCTTACGATTTACCGGCGACGACCACCGAAGGCGAACTGCTCGGCCTTATCGATCAGCTCAATAACGACAACGAAATCGACGGTATTCTGGTTCAGCTTCCGCTGCCTGCGGGCATTGATAACATCAAGGTGCTCGAGCGTATTCATCCTGACAAAGACGTCGACGGGTTCCATCCGTACAACGTGGGGCGTCTGTGCCAGCGCGCGCCAACGCTGCGCCCTTGTACGCCGCGCGGTATCGTGACCCTGCTCGAACGTTATGGCGTTGATACATTCGGGCTGAACGCCGTGGTGATCGGCGCATCCAATATTGTTGGCCGTCCGATGAGCATGGAGTTACTGCTGGCGGGCTGCACCACGACGGTCACGCACCGCTTCACTAAAAATCTGCGCCATCACGTTGAAAACGCCGATCTGGTGGTGGTTGCCGTCGGTAAACCGGGTTTTATTCCGGGCGAATGGATTAAACCGGGCGCGATTGTCATTGATGTCGGTATAAATCGTCTGGAAAGTGGTAAAGTTGTCGGCGATGTGGAATATGATGGCGCCGCTGAGCGAGCTTCCTTTATCACACCGGTGCCGGGCGGTGTTGGCCCGATGACGGTCGCGACGCTGATCCAGAATACCTTGCAGGCTTGCGAGGAATATCACGACATCAGCGCAAATAAGTCTTAAACAAGTAGCACTACACATAAAGTCAGGAATACATGGAAACTTTTTTTCTCGAAAAACATCCGCACGTTGAACTGTGCGACCTGCTCAAATTTATGGGCTGGTGTGACAGTGGCGGTACCGCTAAAGCGGTGATCGCTGAAGGCCAGGTTAAGGTCAACGGTAAAGTCGAAACCCGTAAACGCTGCAAAATCGTTGCTGACCAGAACGTTGAGTTCGCCAGCAATAAAGTCGTGGTGAAGGCGTCAGTATAATTTTCTGACCCAATCCGGCTTCGAAAAAATGCCCTGCAAGCTTCACGCTGACAGGGCATTTTTTATGTCTGCTTTAGGACAAAGACTGAGTTACGGAGCCTGTGTAACCCACAATACCGGCCAGTCGCCGCCGCTGCTGTAGCCATCACAGCTTGGCTCTGACGTAAACGCGGCCAGGCGGAACGTTTTGCCATCGAATATCCAGCGGGAAGAGACGCCGCAATCTCCGACGCCACGGCCTTTATCGTAGGTCGTCAGCAATCCGGTTTTCGGATCAAAATCAGCATTGATCAGTTCCGGAGACTGATCGTCTTCGCCCAGTTTGAACGGCATGCTCAGCGCCAGATCGTCCATTTTATACGGTGACTGACGCGAAACCAGGAATCCCAGCGCGTAAAGGTTATACGCGCCCATATCGCAGTTCACCGTCATCAGCGCTTTCTCGTTGCTGAGTGCAAAGATATGTACTTCGCGCTCCGACGGGTCGAGGCTGCAATCGTTGTTCTCAATGGTAGTCGCGGCATTCTGCGTAATCGCCGAAATCTCAGTTTCAGAAAGCGCATGAGGTTCGCTGAAACGCGGCAGAACCGGCGTTGCCGGGATCGGCGGCACCGTATTCACCGGCTTCGTTCCGCGGTTCGCCCAGGCAGTTTTCGTGCCAACGCGCCCCTGCTGTGCATCGATTGCCAGCAAAGCGGCCTTCAGCCCTTTGAGTGAAATAACCGGCCTGACCGGCTGCGCGGTATCGGCTTTACCGGCCAGCTGAATGCTGCTGCCTTCACGGATAGCGGCAATAAAATCATTCACCACCAGACGGTTACCGGTAGAAAGGTGTTTTTTGCTGACATCCCATTCACGATGATTAAAGCTCAGCGTTTTGCCATTCATCTGCAAACGGCTGGCGATTGGCGCTTCAGCAGACTGTTCATCGCTGTTGCGCTGGTAATCAATGCTGACAGTCGATTTACCTTCGGGTCCGGCTTCGCGGGTAATTTTCATTACCAGCTCCTGCCCGTCCTGAGAATTTCGGGCGACGCAGTGATTGAGATTGTCGCAGCTGACCTGCCAGTCGTTATAAATTGCCTGCGTCGGCTCGGCCTGCGCGCTGAAAGCCAGCATTCCGGCCAGCAGGCATAAAGGGGCGGTAATCCATCTGCTCATTATGAGTTTCTGCTCTGTTCGAAATTATCTTTTTTGATAATAGCGTAACCGCCGCCAAGACTCTGCCAACAATGCAGCATTTTTTATTCGAAATAAGAAAGAGATACTTTGCCGGATTTATTTTTTTGCAGGCATTTATTTTTCACCACTTACGAAATCACGTAATGGTGACGTAACGAAACTTTCAGTACACTGACTCCGCCAATAACGAAAAAAAATGGCGAAAGGATGATGTTCATTTCTCCGGGAGATTCAGATGAAGTTATGGATTTGGCTGATAACGTTGTTCTCTCTGTCCGCGTGGGCGGAAGAGCCGCCGGTGGTGTACAACGGCACACTGGGAAAAACCAGCATAGTGGTTGAGCTGGACATGAATAAACCTGACGAAGTGACGGGCCGTTACTTTTATCAGAAGTACCATCTGGATTTGCCACTCAACGGCGCGCTGGACGGGCAGGATCTCAAACTTCAGGAAGGGCTGGACGATTTTGACGATACGCCGCGTCCTGAATTTACCCTGACCAAAGATGAAAACGGTGGCTGGCAAGGCAACTGGACCAACCCGCAGGGCAAAACGCTGCCGGTGACGCTAAAACCTGCGCAGCTTCCTGCGGCGGCTACCGACGACAGCTATCTGGGTTCGCTGATTCATACCGATCCTTACGAGTATCTGCGGTTATCCGAATTGCAGCTGAAGGCCGGTAAAAGCGAGAATTTCATGGGCTATCAGCTGCAATGGTGGGTTGAGCCTCAGTCGAAAATCACGCTTTTCGAGATTGTGTCCGGTTATCCGGACGCCAGTTTGCAGGCGATGAACCAGAAACTGCGCACCCGTTTATGGCAGGAAGTCAGCGGATGGCATGCGTGTATGCTCGGCGCCAGCCGGTTTGGTCAGGGCGAATATCAGCAGACCGTTACGCCGGAATTCATGAGCCCGGAAGTCGTCAGTGTCAGTCTGTTCACGTCCTATGATTGCGGCGGTGCGCATCCTGATTTCGGCGAAGCGCCGGTCAATATGAACGCCCAAACGGCGGATACACTGACGCTGGAAGACATCGTGTGGGTCGGTGACGGCGCGCCGTTCCATTATCTCAATGCGGAAGATCGTGCCTCATCGGGCAAAAATGACGTGGATTTCGATACCTTCGCCTCGTACCGCGATAAGAAATGGGCACCGTGGCTGGTGAAACAACTTACTGCGGCGCATCCGGAACAGATGAAGAAGCCGACCGACGATAGCGACGATGACTGCGATTATTCGGATCCGTCCGTCTGGCAGTTCCCGGCGTGGTATTTCACACCGAAAGGCCTGTATTTTGATCCGACGTTCGCCCGCGTACAACGTTCGTGCGAAAGCCCGGAATGGTCAGTCTTGCCGTGGTCAGCGCTGAAAGGCCACGCAGGGAGCACCGCCATCAGTCTGGAACACTAAAAAACAACAAAGGCACCTGCGGGTGCCTTTGACTTTTAAGATAACAGTGACTTTTCGGGATTAAAATTTTTACGCCAGCCAGCCCTGCAACTGCGCGTATTGCAGCAACATAATTGTTTTACCGTCTTTGATGCGGCCATCTTTGATCATCGCCAGCGCTTCGGTGAACGGCACTTCCAGCACGTCAATATCTTCATCTTCCACGCCACCGCCAGCATTCGCCCGCTGCGATTCATCATATTCTGCGGCAAAAAAGTGAACGATTTCCGTCACGCTGCCCGGCGACATGTAGCATTCGAAGAGTTTCTCGACGTGCCCGACGGCAAAACCGGTTTCTTCAATCGCTTCTTTACGGATGCAGTCTTCCGGCGAATCATCGTCCAGCAACCCTGCGCAGGTTTCCAGCAACATGCCGGTCGGGTTGCCGTTGACATACGTCGGCATACGAAACTGATTGATCAGCAGAACGGTTTTCTTTGGCCGGTTATAAAGCAGAATGGTCGCACCGTTTCCCCGGTCATACACTTCACGGGATTGCGGCTGACGTTCACCGTTGCGTTTGATTAAGTCGTAGGTGAATTTTCGAAGAACATACCAGTTATCAGAGAGTAACTCGGTCCGGACGTTTTCGATTTTAGATGACCTGCCATGAGATGACATTTAGCGTGCCTCCGCTCAGAAGGGGTGAGAGAAGCCCGATATCATAGCCGCAATAGTACGCCCCTGCCAGCGTCAGCCGTGCTCAATGGCGTCGAGAAGTTGCTCGCGATGTCGGCCAATCCATTGGGGATCCAGCGGTCCCCAGCCGGAAATCTGATAGTAGCCGTCGTTATTGCGCACGCCCTGCTGCACAAATTCCAGCTCGATGCCCATCCCCGGTAACGCTTTCAGCACATCCTGCAAAGTGCGGCGCGGCCAGCCGGTAATCTCCATCAGTTTGGGCACATTCGGTTTTTGTTCGTTATCCAGCAACCAGCAAAGATAGAGACGGCGCGCAAACACCGAATTCAAATTCAAACTCATCTGGACGACCCCTGCGTATTGTCATAAAAAGAAGATAGCCAAAGCGTAGACTGTTTCAGCGAATACGTGTGAGACATAACCCTGTGTGCGGGGAGGCTTTTTTACATTATCTCCTTTATTTCTCCACGTTTTATCGGGAATGAGAAGGTAAAGTGCATTGACGTAGAACGACACTCTAACACTCGCTCAGTCCTTTCCGGACGGTACTGCCTCTGAGAAAACCTTTTCAGGGGATTTTTTTGTCAGATTACTGACGCTCTGTTTGTTTGCTGATGTTAGTCACTCACGCCAGAGTGACAACGAGGTTCTTGACGCATGGCTAACTTTTTTATCGATCGCCCGATCTTTGCCTGGGTTTTAGCGATCATCATTTCCTTGTCCGGCGCACTGGCTATCTATTCTTTGCCCGTTGAACAGTACCCCGATCTGGCTCCGCCAAATGTGCGTATAACCGCGACTTATCCGGGCGCATCAGCTCAGACGTTAGAAAACACGGTGACACAAATCATCGAGCAGAACATGACCGGGTTAGACAACCTGATGTACATGTCTTCTCAGAGCAGCAGCAACGGCAAGTCACAGATTACCCTGAGTTTTGTGGCCGGAACCGACCCGAATGAAGCCTTGCAGCAGGTACAAAACCAGCTGCAACAGGCGATGAAGCGATTGCCGCAGGCGGTGCAAACGCAGGGGGTCACCGTCTCGAAAACCGGTGATACCAACCTGATGACCGTCGCATTCGTGTCCACCGACGGCAGTATGGATAAGCAGGATATCGCCGACTATGTGGCCTCCAATATTCAGGATCCACTAAGCCGTATCGACGGTGTCGGCAGCATTACCGCTTACGGCACGCAATATGCGATGCGTATCTGGCTCGATCCGAACAAACTGACTAACTACCAGATGACCACCAGCGATGTGGTGACGGCAATTGAAAACCAGAACAGTCAGGTGGCAGTCGGGCAGCTCGGCGGCGCACCGTCGGTTGATTTGCAGGCGCTCAACGCAACGGTTAACGCGCAGTCGCAGTTGCAAACGCCGCAACAGTTTCGCGATATCACCCTGAAAGTGAATCAGGACGGCTCACAGGTCAAACTCGGCGATGTCTCAACCGTCGGTCTGGGTGCTGAAGACTACAGCATTCTCAGCCGTTATAATGGCCAGGCCGCATCTGGTATGGGCGTGCAGCTGGCGTCCGGCGCCAACGAACTGCAAACCGACAAACTGGTTCGCGCACGTCTGACGGAACTGGAAAAATACTTCCCCCACGGGCTCGAAACCCGCATCGCCTATGAAACCACGCCATTCGTCAAAGCGGCGATCACCGACGTGGTGAAAACGCTGTTCGAAGCGATCGTGCTGGTGTTCCTCGTAATGTATCTGTTCCTGCAAAATATCCGCGCAACGTTGATCCCGACCATTGCCGTCCCGGTGGTTTTGCTGGGGACGTTCGTGGTGCTGCATCAGTTCGGTTACACCATCAACACCCTGACAATGTTCGCGATGGTGCTCGCCATCGGGCTGCTGGTCGATGACGCCATCGTGGTGGTGGAAAACGTCGAGCGCGTGATGAGCGAGGAAGGGCTAAGCCCCAGAGACGCAACCCGAAAATCGATGGGGCAAATTCAGAGTGCGCTGGTCGGTATCACCATGGTGCTGTCGGCCGTATTTATCCCGATGGCGTTTTTCGGCGGTACAACCGGTGCGATCTACCGTCAGTTCTCCATCACTATTGTTGCCGCGATGGTGCTTTCTGTCTTTGTCGCGCTGACCCTCACACCGGCGCTGTGTTCGACCATTCTTAAGCCGATTGCCAAGGGCCATCATCACGGCAAAACAGGTTTCTTCGGCTGGTTTAACCGCACGTTCGATAAGAATGCGCACCGTTATGAACGGGGCGTTGGCAGCATTCTCCGTCACAGCGTGCGTTATATGCTGGGTTATCTGCTGATCCTCGGCATTCTGGCGTTCCTGTTTGTGAAACTGCCGACGTCATTCCTGCCGCAGGAAGATCAGGGCGTACTGACCGTTCAGGTTCAGCTGCCGCCGGGTTCTACGCTGCAACAGACACAAAAAGTGGTCGAGAAAATCGAGCACTATTTCCTGACGGAAGAAAAGAATGATGTGGTTTCCGTGTTCTCCACGCTGGGCGCAGGCCCGGGCGGTAACGGTCAGAACGTTGCCCGTCTGTTTATCAGCCTGACGGACTGGGACAAACGCACCTCCGGTCATAACTCTGTCTTCGACATTATTGACCGCGCGACCAAAGAATTCCGGCACATCCGCGAGGCGCGCGTTATCGCCAGCGGACCACCGGCCATCAACGGACTGGGGACATCTGCCGGTTTCGATATGGAATTGCAGGATCACGCCGGGAATGGTCATGATGCACTGATGGCCGCGCGCGATCAGCTTCTGGAAATGACCAGCAAAGACAGCACGCTGAGCCGCGTTCGTCATAACGGTCTCGATGACAGCCCGCAGTTGCAGATCGACATCGATCAGGTAAAAGCGCAGGCGCTGGGGGTTTCCGTTGCGGATATCAACAGCACGCTGAGTACCGCCTGGGGTTCCACGTACGTGAATGACTTCGTTGACCGCGGGCGTGTGAAGAAAGTTTATGTTCAGGCTGCCGCGCCGTTCCGTATGCTGCCGGACGACGTCAATAAATGGTACGTGCGCAATTCCAGCGGAACGATGGTGCCGTTCTCCGCATTCACCACGTCGCACTGGCAAACCGGTTCACCGCGTCTGGAACGTTACAACGGTTATTCTGCGGTAGAAATTGTCGGTGAAGCTGCAACGGGCGTCAGCAGCGGTACGGCGATGGACGAGATGGAGAAACTGGTAGCGAAACTCCCCGCCGGATTCGGTCTTGAATGGACGGGGCTTTCTTATCAGGAACGCCTCTCCGGTGCGCAGGCTCCGGCGCTGTACGCCATCTCCCTGCTGGTCGTATTCCTGTGTCTGGCGGCGCTTTATGAAAGCTGGTCGATTCCGTTCTCGGTCATGCTGGTGGTGCCGTTAGGCGTGATCGGGGCGGTGATTGCAACGTGGCTGCGCGGGCTGGAAAACGATGTTTACTTCCAGGTCGGGATGTTAACCATCATCGGTTTGTCGGCCAAAAACGCCATTCTGATCGTCGAGTTTGCCAATGACCTTAACCACAAAGGCAAAGCGCTGGTGGAAGCCACGCTCGAAGCCTCAAGGATGCGTCTGCGCCCTATTCTGATGACGTCGCTGGCGTTTATTTTCGGGGTCTTGCCGATGGCGACCAGCACCGGCGCGGGTTCCGCGAGCCAGCACGCAGTCGGCACCGGGGTTATCGGCGGGATGATTTCTGCCACCGTTCTGGCAATCTTCTTCGTTCCGCTGTTCTTTGTGCTGGTCCGCCGCCGCTTCCCGGGGAAAACCGGTGAGCCGGTCATCTCGGATATCGTCGCAACCGTGCCTCACGAACACAAATAGCAGGCACAAAAAAGGCGTTAATGTGAATTAACGCCTTTTTTATTAATGATTTATTGGCTGGTGTAAATCGTCTCTAAATGGACGTAATGGTCTTCCTGAACAAACGTTTTTATTATGACGCGCTGGCACGGTGAATAAATCTTCTCTTTGCTTTGTCGCTGGTACTGTGGGCAATTACGCTTTCAACATACGGTCGATAAAGTCTTTCCAGTTACCTAATTCTTGCTCTAACATTTTTCTCCCCTTGATTGGACGGCATCATTATACGTCTATTTTTTGTACACGCAAAAATTCAATGACAATTGTTTAATCGCGATCACAATCCCGCCCCGTCTGGATCCTGCCCGCGTTTTGCCTCATTATGTGATTATTCGTGTCCCGCTTTTTGCGCTGGTCAAAAGTTCCTTTATTACTCACAGGTTATGTTTTTTTATGGCAACGACGTCTGCTCAAACCACTTTTATTCTTTACGGCATTAAAAATTGCGATACCGTCAAAAAAGCCCGCCGCTGGCTGGAAGAAAATGGCGTTGAATGCCAGTTCCACGATTATCGGGTTGAAGGCCTGGACGAGGCGCTGCTGCAAAACCTCATCGACAAACAGGGTTGGGAAGCGATGCTCAACACGCGCGGCACCACCTGGCGCAAACTGGACGAAGCCACGCGCACGGCCTGTGATAACGAAGCCAGCGCCAAAGCCGTGATGCTTGAACATCCGGCGGTGATCAAACGCCCTTTCTTGCTGGCGCCAGATGGCCAGTCTCTGCTGGGATTCAAACCAGAAAGCTATCAGCAATTTCTCGCACAGGTGAAGTAACATGAGTTGTCCGGTTCTCGATTTAGCCCAGCAGTTAATCCGCCGCCCTTCCCTCAGCCCGGACGATGCAGGCTGCCAGGAAATTATGATTGCCCGCCTGCAGGCCATTGGTTTTCACGTTGAGCCGATGAATTTTGGCGATACCCTCAATTTTTGGGCGACACGCGGTGAAGGCAAAACCCTGGCATTTGCCGGGCACACTGACGTCGTACCGACCGGCGATCACAATCTGTGGGTAACCGGCCCGTTCGAGCCAACCCTGCGCGATGGCATGCTGTATGGCCGTGGCGCTGCCGATATGAAAGGTTCGCTGGCGGCGATGGTGGTCGCGGCAGAACGCTTTGTGGCAGCAAACCCGAATCACAAAGGCCGTCTGGCGTTTCTGATTACTTCCGATGAAGAAGCCAGCGCCGTGAACGGCACCGTCAAAGTGGTTAACGCCCTGATGGAACGCAAAGAGCGCCTGGATTTTTGCCTGGTCGGCGAGCCGTCCAGCACCACGCGCGTGGGCGATATTGTGAAAAATGGCCGTCGCGGCTCGATGACCGCTAACCTGCACGTGCATGGCGTTCAGGGGCATGTTGCCTATCCGCATCTGGCCGATAATCCGGTGCACCGCGCCATGCCTGCGCTCAACGAACTGGTCGCTACGGTCTGGGATAACGGCAACGAATTCTTCCCGCCGACCAGCATGCAAATCGCCAATATCAATGCCGGTACCGGCAGCAATAACGTGATCCCCGGCGAGCTGTATGTGCAGTTTAACTTCCGTTTCAGCACGGAACTGACCGATGCCATCATTAAGCAGCGCGTCGCTGAACTGCTGGATCGCCACAATCTTCAGTACACCCTGAACTGGGTGGTGTCCGGCCAGCCGTTCCTGACGTCCCGCGGTGAACTGGTTGACGCCGTCGTGAATGCCGTTCGCCACTACAGCGAAATCACGCCAGAACTGCAAACCACCGGCGGAACTTCCGACGGGCGTTTCATCGCGCTGATGGGCGCTCAGGTGGTTGAACTGGGACCGGTGAATGCCACCATCCACAAAATCAACGAATGCGTACATGCCGCCGATTTGCAGGTTCTCAGCCGTATGTATCAGCGCATCATGGAACAGTTAGTCGCATGATCAGCCACGAAATGCTGACCGGCCGCTCAGACGCGCATCTGGTCACATTGGGCGAAGGCCCGCACCGGTTACAAAAAGCCGCCGCTGGTGCCTTTGCAGAAATGCAAAAAGCAGCGGCACAGGCCGGGTTTAATTTGCAGCCAGCCAGTACTTTTCGTGATTTCAGTCGCCAGCAGGCCCTCTGGAATGGCAAATTTCGCGGCGAGCGACCAGTATTAGATAAGAACAGCCAGCCGGTGGACATCAGCACGTTGTCTGCCGCTGAACGTTGTGAACTGATCCTGCGCTGGTCGGCACTACCGGGCGCAAGCCGCCACCACTGGGGCAGCGATCTGGATGTTTACGATCCGTCTCTGCTTCCGGAAGGCCGGACGCTGCAACTGGAGCCGTGGGAATACGAGGAAAACGGCTATTTTCATCCGCTGAACCTCTGGATGTCGGCACACATGGAAGCATTTGGCTTTTACCGGCCTTTTGCACAGGATCGTGGCGGCGTTGCCGTTGAACCCTGGCACCTGAGTTATCGTCCTCTGGCACAGCAGTGCGAATCACAGCTGACGCCGGAGGTGCTAATCAGCGCGTGGCAGGGCCAGGATATCGCCGGTTCTGACTGGGTCATCAGTGAGATAGCGACAATTTTTCTGCGTTTTATCGCCCTAAACCCTACATAAATTAAGGAGCACGCCATGGAGTGGATTAAAGATTACTGGTGGATCGTTCTGATCATTCTGATCGGCATGTTTATCAGCGGGATGAAAGAGTTACGTCGTGTGGACGTGAAGAAATACCTGAAAGATAAACCTGAACTTCCACCGCATCGCGACAACAATGCCGAGTGGGATAAAGACGATGACTGGCCAAAGAAAAAGTAACACCGGTCAGCACGGCTACAAAACCTAATCAATATTAGTCGGCGGATTATGTAGCGATTCTCCGCCGATTGACTCTCTCTCCGGCCAGTATCATGTGACGTGAAACTGACGTACGGAGAGACGAGTCCTTTGCCAACTTTAACAACCCCGACACCAGAGCAGGCGACAGCCGACGCCACGCAATTTCTGGGGCTTGCTCCATTTTTACGCATGAGCATAGCCGGTGACGAGTGCACCGCGATCGCGCAGGAACTGGTCACACGTGCGCAGCAAAATCCTGATGATGCCATTTTGTGGATGAACCTTTCCACGGTGATGCTGTGCCTGCAACGCACCGATCTTGGCCTGGCTATCCAGAATCAGGCGCTGGCGATGCAGCAGGTTTATACCCTCAGCGCGGTGCAAAAACCGGCAAAACTGCGTTTACTGATGCTGATGGTGCCCGGTACGCTGTCCGCCAACGTGCCCCTCGACTGTCTGCTGGAAAACAGCGACATCGACCTGATTTATTACTACATCACGCCGGAAGCACCGTTTGAAGCGCCCATTCCTGAACATGACCTGCTGATGATTGGCATCAGCGCGACCACCGATAATCTGTTCCTGTTGCAACAACTGGAAACCGTGACCTGCCAGTGGCCGGTGCCGGTGATCAACGCTCCCGAGTGCATTCCTCATTCAGAACGCCACATCGCCAGCCGCGTTTTACAAAACAAACCGGGGCTCACCATCGCGCAGGCGCATCCGGTGACGCACGCCCTGCTTACTGCGGTCGCAAGCGGGCAAATGACGCTGAGCGATGCGTTACCGGGCAGTGATTTCCCGGTTATCCTGCGCCCCGCAGGTTCGCACGGTGGCCACGGTCTGGAGAAAATCACCCGGCAGGACGAACTGGCGGATTACCTTGCGCGCGTTGGCGTTGAAGATTATTTCCTGTCGAAATTCATCGATTACAGCAACGCGGACGGCCAGTTCCGTAAATACCGTATATCGCTGATCGACGGTAAACCTTACGCCTGCCATATGGCTATTTCGTCGCACTGGATGGTGCATTACGTCAACGCGGCGATGTATGAAGATCACAAAAAACGTGAAGAAGAAGCGGCCTTCCTGACGAATTTCCACGAATTCGCCGCGCGCCACCACGCCGCGCTGAAGGCCATTTATGACACAACCCAACTCGATTATGTCGGGATTGATTGCAGCGAAGCGCCCGACGGCTCATTGCTGGTCTTTGAAATTGACCCGGCAATGGTGGTTCACGCCATGGATCTGGAAGTCATGTTCCCGCACAAACAAATCCATATGAATAAAGTTAAAACAGCATGCCGCGAGTTGCTGTTATCCCGTGCCTTTGCGCACGCCGACACTTCCGCTGATGCGCTAACAGGACAAGAATAAGCATGATTTCACGTAACGCCCTGAATTTCTCTGGTGGTCCCGGCGCATTGCCGGAAACGGTTCTGGCGCAGGTCGAGGCCGCCATCAAAGAAGTGCCGGAGGTTGGCCTGTCGATCCTCGGGATCAGCCACCGCTCAGACTGGTTCGCTGCCGTCGTCGAAGAAACGGAAAATAACATCCGTACCCTGCTCGGCTTGTCTCAGGATTTCCATATTCTGTTTCTGCAAGGCGGCGCCACGCAGCAGTTTTCCATGGTACCGATGACGTTACTTCGCGGCCAGAAACATGCGGCTGAATATCTGGATACCGGTTACTGGAGCAGCAAGGTTGTGACCGAAGCGCGTCGCGAAGGCCCGGTAAAAGTGCTGTGGAGCGGTGAGTCCTGTGGTTTTAACCGTCTGCCATCTGATGGCGAGCTGGATTTTTCACCGGACGCGCCGTATCTGCATTACGTTTCGAACGAAACCGTGGAAGGGCTGCAATTCCAGCGTGTTGTGGGCCGCGATGATGTGCCTCGCGTCTGCGATATGTCCTCTGATTTCCTGTCTAAACCGTGCGATGCTAATAAATTCTCGGTGATTTACGCCCATGCCCAGAAAAACATCGGCCCGGCCGGTGTGACGATTGTGCTGGTGCATGACACCGTGGTGAAAGCCTCCTCTGACGAACTGCCGACATTCCTCAACTACCGTCGTCAGGTTGAATCCCATTCCAACCTGAATACGCCGCCAGTTTTTGCGATTTACGTGGTTCTGCTGGTCACCCGCTGGCTGCTCAATGACGTAGGCGGTCTGGAAAATATGGCCCAAACCAACCGCCATAAAGCCGAATTGCTGTATGCGATGCTTGATAACAGCGACGGTTTTTACAAAGGCTGGAGCAGCAAGGAAGACCGTTCACAAATGAACGTGGCGTTTAAATTGCCGGATGAGACGCTGGAGCAAAAATTCCTGGCAGAAAGCCATGAAGCCGGTTTCTCAGGTCTGGTGGGGCATCGCGCCATTGGCGGGATCCGCGCCTCAATCTACAACGCGCTTTCACTGCCAGCGGCAGAGAAACTGACCAACTTCATGGATGACTTCCTGCGTCATAACCGCAAATAAACCTCTGTGATTTCAATAAAAAAGCCCCCAACTGATCAACAGGCGGGGGCTTTTTTACGGGTAAAAATCAGTGCTGATGAGACTTCGGTTCGTAGTTTTTCAAATGCGCAATCGCGGTATTGATCATGTGTGAATCCAGCCCGTGGCCCATGCCCGGCTGAAGATTCAGGGTGCAATCGCAGCCTAATGATTTGAGGCGCTCAGCGGCACTTTTTGACTGGAACGGGTTAATCACCGGATCCTGTTCACCGTGAATAAAATGCACCACCGTACCGGCAGAAATCGGTTTTTCCGGCAGGACGGAGAAACGTCCGCTGAAAGCCACAATGCGCGAAGCCAGATGTTCTTCCACTTTGGTGGATTCCAGCGCCATGATGGTCCCCTGAGAAAAACCAATCAGCGTGGTATGTTCCGGCGGCACGCCGGTTTTCTGCTGCCAGTCGCGGACAATTTCGACGAATGCGGGCATCGCCGCGTCGACACGCGGCTGACGGTTTTGCTCCGTCACGCCCTGCACGGAGAACCACTGGAAGCCACGGCCAAAATCACAGATGTCCGGGCTGCCGACGCTGATAACCTGCGCCTGTGGAAAAGAAAGCGCAAAAAACTTGCCGATCTCACCCATGGAAATCGGGTTATCGCCCACGCCATGAAACAGTAAAATCAGCTGGTTAGCTCTTTCTTCCGGTTGCTGGACAATAATCTGTTCTGAGCTCATGAATTTCTCCCGTTGTAGGTTAATGGCCTTACTATACGCCGCCCGCCGGTCAGTGAAATCGGGTTTTATTGAACGAGTCTTTCCATTTTTTGCAATAAAACCGTTGATTTAATCGCCAGTGTGCAGGGAAATTGCCCGCCGACGCCAAATTTCACACGCCGTCGCATCCGTGGCTTTCAGCGCCTGCGCCGTTTCCTGACGCCAGCGGACCAGCAGGTCTTTCCGGCCATTCAGCCGCAGCATCTGCACAATGTCGGCGACACTTTTCCCCTGTTGCAGGTAAGCGCGCAGGGCGACCAGCGGCAGGGAAAGTTGCAGTAAGAGGCGGTTCAGCGCCGGTAAACTGCTTTCCAGCGGCCGGTGCGCAAACGCAAATCCGGCCAGTTCGCGCCAGTCGGCTTCATCTAATGATAAATCGCCCGTTAACGGGAGCGGCAGCTGGCGGTCAATCTGCGGTGCCAGCCAGCGCCAGTCGCGGTTGAGCTGCGACTCTGCGGCATCCGTCAGCGCCTTTCCGGCATCGCTTAACGGTAACAGCGCCATCGCGGCGTAACATCCGCTGCTGGCCTCTTTCTGCGAACTCACGCGGACCAGACGAAAACCGGCCTGCTGCCACAACGCGGCGAGTTCATCGGTATACCCGAAACTGACCGACATAAAATCCAGCCTCTGTTGCTGCGCGCTGTGTTTTTGCTGCATCAGCAACTCGCTGGCAATTCCCTGACGCCGGAACGCCGGATGAACAGCAATACGGCTGATGCGGCGCGAACGCAAAACCGCCGCCTGCGGGAAACCGGCGTGCGCAGCAAGAGATTGTGCGACCAGGTTCCCGCGCGGACGCCGCCTTCCGGCCCAGACTTCATGCGCCAGTTCCGCACTCAGCCCGCCCTCTTCCACCAGCCACAGCGCACCGGTCAGCGTGCTTTTCTGCCGGGCGGCACTGAAAATCATGCCAGGTGCATCGAGCAGGCGGCGTAAATCCAGCGGAGAGGTGCGGTAGTGCGCGCTGGTCAGTAAACCGTAAAACTGCTGCAAAAGCGCAGGTTCACGCAGCCAGTCACCGGCATCGATGGAGAATATTTCGGACGTTGCTGTCGTGGTATCTCCGGCGGGAATTTCTTCCGAAAACAGCAATAACTCGCTGATGAACGGCTCCAGCAGGTCGCCTGCGGACCAGCGGACCGGTTCGGTCAGACGTAAATCATGCCAGTGCGGCAGCGAGGCGCAGAATTTCAGCAGAAAACCGCGGCCTGTGCCTTCATAGCCGTGAACCGTGGTGGAAAGTAAAACGCGGGGAAACGCGGCAATCAGCGCCGAGAGCATCCGTGCGGGGATCGCCGCCGCTTCATCGATTATCAGCCAGTCGGCGTCCGTCACCGGCCCGGTGTCACCTAATGCAAGCAAGGCATCCGGTGCGATAAAACAGGCCGATTCCGGAAGATGACTGAGGATTTGATTTGCGGACGCTTTACCCGGCGCGGTAATCCGGCAGATACCCGGCCAGCGACTGGCGAGCATGCCGGCCAGCGTTGATTTGCCGCGACCGCGCGGTGCCGTCAGCACCCAGACGCCGGAGTCCGCGCTCAGCAGCTGTTGCAAAATCAGATGCTGCTGAGGCGTTGGCTGGCCGTCGGGCGGTATCCACGCAACGGCGGGCGATAAAGGTGGAATGGCTAAAGGCGCATTCTGGCGACACACGGAAATTTCCGGATGGCGACGCAGTAAAGTTTGAAAACGTTGGATAAAACGCGGAGCCGGGATCGCCTGCGGCTGTTCGCTCCAGCGCAGACTGTCGGCATCAGGACGCTGCGGCCACTCATCCCATTCCGGCACCAGTAAAATAAGCCAGCTTCCCGCTTTCAGAATGCCGGAAAACACCGCCAGCGCGTCGGCATTCAGCCCGGTTCGCGCGTCGAATATGCCGTGCAGTTTTTCCTGTCCCAGCAACGTGTGTACCGCAGAAAAAGTCACAGACTGCGCGCCTGCCGGGGAATTTCCGCTGACCCACACCCAGTCGCCAGGTTGCCCTTGCGCGAACTGCTCCGCCTGTGCGGCACACCACGCGGCCTCGCCGCTGAAAACCAGCAGACGGCGAACGCCCTGTTCAAGCATCTGCTGTTGCAGGGTATTTTTTAGCGCAATATCCATGGGTTACCGCTCAGGTTTTTCCCACCAGCATCGACAGCAGACCTGCCGCAATCAGCGGCCCGACCGGAACGCCTTTAAACATCGCCACGCCCAGCACCGTCCCGACCAGCAGACCCGCCACCAGATGCGGCTGACTGCCCATCAGCGTCAAACCGCGTCCGCCCAGCCATGACACCAGCACGCCCACCAGGATCGCCAGAATGGATTTCCAGTGGAAGAAAGAGTGAACCACGGTACTGGCGCTGATTTTGCCGCTGGCAATCGGTGCCATCACCCCGATGGTTAAAATAATAATGCCGATAGTAAGGCCGTATTTTTCGATCCAAGGAAAGAAATTATTGAGCGGTGTAATGCGCACCGTCAGGAGAAAAAACATTGCGATAGTGACGGCACTGTTGTGACTGATAATTCCGAGACCGGCAAAAACGAGCAGAATTAAAAGGGTTGGATCGAGAAAAGCCATGGCGTTCCCAGCGGTTCAACATGCAGATGAAAGAGAGGCTCAGTGAGCCTCTCAAAGTCGGACATTGATTATTGAACAGTTTTTACTGGCAGACCAGAGCTTATTCTCACTTAATCAGCGGCTGGCGAAGGTGTTGCACTGGTCAGGATTACCGGTGTCGAACCCGCGTTTAAACCAGGTGTAGCGTTGTTGAGACGTGCCGTGCGTAAAGCTGTCCGGCACGACGCGCCCCTGGCTTTGCTGTTGCAAACGGTCATCGCCGATCGCCTGCGCGGCATCCAGCGCTTCTTTTAAATCGCCTTCTTCAAGCACGTTTTGCTGCTGCATCGCGTGGCCCCAGACACCGGCGTAACAGTCGGCCTGAAGTTCCATTTTTACGGAAAGCTGATTCACCACAGTTTGCGAAGCGCCCTGCTGCATCTGACGAACTTTACGCTCGGTGCCCAGAAGGTTTTGCACATGGTGACCGACTTCGTGCGCGACCACATAACCCTGCGCAAAATCGCCGCCCGCGCCGAGCTTATTCTGCAAATCCTGATAGAAAGAAAGATCGATGTAAACCGTGCTGTCCGCCGGGCAATAAAAAGGCCCCATGACCGACTGACCGGTGCCACACCCGGTTCGGGTTGCGTCGCGGTACATCACCAGTTTTGGCTCGCGGTAGGTCATCCCCTCTTTCTGAAATATTTCTTTCCAGGTGTCTTCTGTTGACGCGAGGATCACGGACGTGAATTTCGCCTGCTCGTCATCTTTCGGGCTGATGGATTGCGATTGCGTCTGACGCTGTATGTCGCCGGACTGACCGCCGTCAATCAGCGGCGTCAGGTCGATGCCGTAATAACCGGCCACCAGTACGACGATAATAATCACAATGCCGCTTTTGCCACGTATAGGCAGGCGCATTCCGCCACCGCCCATTCCCGGCCCGCCGTTAGCTCCTTCTCCGCGTCTGTCTTCTACATTGTCGCTTTCGCGACGCCCTTGCCAACGCATACCCCACCTCCAGACTGTTTTTTTAAAGACTAGCCAGCGCACACGATTAATACCATCTGCGAAGGGACGTAATTTTAGGCGAGGAATATTTAAATGAAATAAAACAGTGAGGAAAAGGGAAAATAAAACGTAAAGAAAAGAGCGGGTGATGATTTTCATCACCCGTTGAACACCGGGCTGCACCGCGTAAACGATTGCGCAGCCCCGCTAAAAAAATAGCGGTCGCTTAGTCCAGTTTTACACCGATGCGATGCGCAACTTCTTCGTACGCTTCGATCAGGCCACCGAGGCTCTGGCGGTAACGGTCTTTATCCATTTTGTTCAGGGTTTCTTTATCCCACAGGCGGCTGCCGTCCGGGGAGAATTCATCACCCAGTACAACTTCACCGTTGAACAGACCGAACTCCAGTTTGAAGTCGACCAGGATCAGACCTGCATCGTCAAACAGTTTGCTCAGAACGTCGTTCGCTTTGTAGCTCAGCTCTTTCATGCGCGCGAGGTTTTCCTCGTTTACCCAGCCAAAGGTCTTGCAGTAGGACTCATTGACCATCGGGTCGTGCATCGCGTCGTTTTTCAGGAACAGATCGAACAATGGCGGGTTCAGTTCCAGACCTTCTTCAATGCCCAGACGTTTTACCAGCGAACCCGCAGCACGGTTACGGATAACGCATTCAACCGGGACCATATCCAGTTTTTTCACCAGCACTTCGGTGTCAGACAACAGGCGTTCCATTTGCGTTGGGATACCCGCTTCTTCCAGCTTAGCCATGATGAAATGGTTAAATTTGTTGTTAACCAACCCTTTACGGTCGAACTGCTCAATACGCTGACCATCCAGTGCTGACGTATCGTTACGGAACTCCAGTACCAGCAGGTCCGGGTTTTCGGTGGTGTAGACGGTTTTCGCCTTGCCGCGATACAACTCAGCTAACTTTTGCATCTTTACTTACTCCAGTGGAAAAAACAGATGTAAAAAGGGGCCGGAGCCCCTTGGTATTATTTTGCGCTGCTCTGGCTAAACGCGGCCTGCATGACCGCCACCATCGCGTCGTTTTGCGACTGGCTGAGAGCATGTCCTTTCGGATCAAGGAACTGCAAGCTACTACGGTTATCGAGGTCGCCGACCTGAAGTTTGTAATCACCGGAAGTGAGGCCCGGATCTTTCGCACCCAGTGTCTGCCACGCGTCGTCGTTTAGTGGTTTGTAGGTCACGGACAAGGTGCCCTGCGGACGGCTGCTGTCGGTGACTTTCATGCCAGCTTTCGCCAGGGCATTCGGCAGGCGATCCCACACTACGCCGTACGTTGAACGAACGATCAGCACCGGTAAACCGGTATCATCCGCACCGCTCTGGACATCAATCTCACCCACACGACGGTTGTCGAGGCGTGCCTGAGTATCCTGCTGCACTTTATCCAGATTCGCCGTGATGGTGTTCATCATCTGGCTGTTGTAACGCTGGATTTCAGCTGTGGTTGTGACCGCTTTATCCTGCTGTTTCAGCTCAAGCGTTTTCACGGTCAGCGCTAACTGGTAGCTCTGCTGTTTCACGCTGATCTGATAACGGCCCTGATACTGGAAGTCTTCATCGGCACGATTCCAGTTAACGAAATCAGTGGTCAGAGTCTGGTTAGCATCATCGCGGTTAGCAATTTTGTAATTATTTTGCTCAACGGCTTTCACTACGCTGTTCCACAGGTCGCGGTTTTGCGGCGTGTTTTCCAGCAGTACGGTGCTGCTGTCGCCAGAGAACTGGGTCTGAGAACCGTTCAGTAAGGCCAGCGGCTGGGACGGCGGACGAATGTCGAGTTGTTTGCCGACAGCGCCCTGCATTGAACCGGCCTGAATTTCATACGTACCGTTCTGAACCGGTAAAATCATGCCCGCTGGCGCTTTCAGATCATGCAGCGCAGGGGCATCCAGATAAGCTTCATCGCCGCTTACCTGGCGCTTATAACGTTGATCGCTTGAACAAGCGGCCAGCAACATAATCAGGGAAACCCCGACCACTTTTGCTACGGCAGACTTCTGCAAATGGGTCATCTGGAAACTATTCTTGTCAAATAAAGAGGCCATCAAATCTTCCTAAGAGTTACAGCAAACCGGCGCTTTTTAATGCTTCTTCCACGACCGGACGGGCAGCATCTGTTAACGGCGTCATAGGCAGACGCAGAGTATCGGTTGCCATCAAACCCAGTGCCTTACAGGCCCATTTCACCGGGATTGGGTTTGCTTCTACAAACAAATGCTGATGCAACGGCATCAGGCGCTGATTCAGGCGACGCGCTTCGGCAAAGTTACCGGAGGCCGCCAGCTCACACAGTTGAGCCATTTCACGGGCAGCTACGTTGGCAGTGACGGAAATGACGCCCTTGCCGCCGAGTTGCATAAAGTCCAGACCGCTGGCGTCATCGCCGCTCAGCAGAATGAAATCTTCATCATCAACCAGCACTTGGATCTGACTAACACGACTTAAGTTCCCTGTTGCCTCTTTAACAGCAACAATATTCTTCAATTTTGCTAAACGCGCGATGGTCGGCGGCAACATATCGCAGCCGGTACGTGAAGGCACGTTATAGAGAATTTGCGGCAGAGACGTGTTTTCAGCAATCGCTTTGAAATGCTGATACAGGCCTTCCTGCGTCGGGCGATTGTAATAGGGAGTGACTGTCAGGCAGCCAACAACGCCACTATTTTCAAAGCGTTGTGTAAGAGAAATCGCTTCAGCGGTGGCATTTGCCCCGGTCCCGGCGATAACAGGAATGCGCCCATCGGCCAGTTCCAGCGTCTGAAGAACCACGTCACCGTGCTCTTCATGGCTTAACGTTGCCGACTCACCGGTCGTGCCAACGGAAACGATCGCCGCAGTACCACTGGACACATGATAATCAATCAGTTTTTTCAGACTCGCGCGATCGACAGCACCTTTGGTGTCCATCGGCGTAACCAGTGCAACAATACTTCCCGTAAACATTGACCTTCCCCTCCACAAACAGGTCACTCATGGTACTTTTGACACCACTGCAAAAGCAAGCAAACAACGAGCGGTAAGCGCTTGTCCGGCGGTTTTTTTTATGTTTACCTTGGGAATACTCCCAAGCACGACAGGAAGACACAATTTGCCGCAGCCACAACAACATTATCTGGTTATTACCGCATTAGGTGCCGATCGTCCGGGTATCGTGAACACCATCACCCGCCAGGTCAGCAGCTGCGGCTGTAATATCGAAGACAGCCGTCTGGCGATGCTCGGCGATGAATTTACGTTTATTATGCTGCTTTCCGGCAGCTGGAATGCCATCACGCTGATTGAATCCACCCTGCCGCAGAAAGGCGCTGAGCTGGAATTATTGATCGTGATGAAGCGTACCAGCGCACATGAACGCCCGCCGATGCCTGCGACGGTTTGGGTAAAAGTGGATGTTAAAGACTCCCCTCATCTGATTGAGCGTTTTACTGATTTATTCGATACACATCAGATGAATATCGCCGAACTTGCGTCAAAAACACGTCCGGCCGATGCGACCACGCCTGCGCAGTTATCTATTCAGATGACCGCGCACAGTGCCGCCAATACCGACCCGGCAATTATTGAGCAAGCGTTCCATCAGCTATGTACAGAACTGAAAGCGCAAGGCAGTATTAACGTCGTTAGTTATTCTGAGAATGAAGATAAACTGCAGTAACAGCTAAGAGATACGGAGAAAGACAATGAGCCCACTGAAAGCCGGTGACCCTGCGCCGCAATTTAGTTTGCCCGATCAAGATGGTGAACAAATTAATCTGGCCGACTTCCAGGGACAGAAAGTCCTGGTCTATTTCTACCCTAAAGCGATGACGCCGGGCTGCACCGTGCAGGCTTGTGGTCTTCGCGACAACATGGATCAGTTGAAAAGCGCAGGCGTTGAAGTGCTGGGGATCAGCACTGATAAGCCAGAAAAACTGTCACGCTTCGCAGAAAAAGAACTGCTGAACTTCACATTGCTGTCCGATGAAGATCATCAGGTTTGCGAACAGTTTGGCGTCTGGGGTGAAAAATCCTTTATGGGGAAAACCTACGACGGCATCCATCGCATCAGCTTCCTGCTCGACGGGAATGGCAACGTTGAGAAAGTCTTCGACGACTTCAAAACTACCAACCACCACGACATTGTGATGGCTTACCTCAACGGCAATTGAGCCAACCGGTAACCTTCGCACCATCACAAAGTTGGCTTACGGTAGTGGAAAATAAAAAAGCGCAGACGCGCTTTTTTTATTGCTGCTAAACCAACATGTAACGCCCTTTCAGACGGTTTCGTTCAGGGATTCATCCGGCCAGACGTGAACCACGGCCTTGACCAGTGTGGCCAGCGGTATCGCGAAGAACACGCCCCAGAATCCCCACAGTCCGCCGAATACCACCACCGAAAGAATAATCACCAGCGGATGCAGATTTACAGCTTCCGAGAACAACAGCGGCACGATAACGTTGCCGTCTAATCCCTGAACCACCAGATACGCCACAATCAGCGTCCAGAAATCCGCGCCAAGACCCCACTGGAACATCGCCACAATGACCACCGGAATCGTCACCAGCATCGCGCCGATATACGGGATAAGCACCGAGACGCCCACCAGCACAGCAAGTAAGAGCGAATAACGCAAATCCATAACCACAAACACCAGATAGGTCGCCACACCCACGATGATCATTTCCAGCACTTTTCCGCGGATATAATTGGTGATTTGCTGATTCATCTCTGCCCACACTTGCCCGGCCAGACCGCGGTCGCGGGGCAAAATACGGCGCACAGCGTTCAGCATCTGCTCTTTATCCTTGAGCAAAAAGAACACCATCATCGGCACCAGAATCAGGTAGATCGCCAGCGTCAGTAAACCGACCAGCGACGCCAGTGAATATTTCACTACGGATTCGCCTAGCCCTGACAGCTTGCTGCGCAGGTTTTCGGCCATCATATCGATGATGCCCGCATCCACCAGCGCCGGATAACGTTTAGGCAATGTGGCGGCAAAATCATAGAAACGGTTAAGCATACTTGGCAAATCGGCCAGCAAATTGACGCCCTGCTGCCACGTCACCGGCGCCACCACAAACATGCCGAGCAGTAAAATTCCGGCAAATATAATCAGCACCACGCTGACCGCCAGCGTGCGCGACAGCCCGACGTGTTGCAGCCGTACCGTCGGCCATTCCAGTAAATACGCCAGCACAATCGCCACTAAAAGCGGTGCCAGAATGCCGTTGAGAAAATAAAGAATACAAAAACCCGCCACCAGAATAGCCAGCAGCGCGATGGCCTGCGGGTCAGTAAAGCGGCGGCGATACCATTGCAATAACATGTCCAACATCGTGAGAACACTCCTGTAAATTCCGGGTCTGACGGGTTTGCGCTGTTCGTTCCCTGCGCGCTCAGACACAAGTAACTATCTTCAAATCTCGTTGTCACACAACTGTAGCTGCGGAGTGTTTTAAACTCTCACGAGGATAGCTACTATAGAGACCGGCGCAAAGAAAAGCGTCACAAAATAATGGTGTGACCAACAGTTCATGGATGAAAGGCTCTTAATGCTTATCGGCATCGCGGTTAACTTATTGGGAAGCAAATGTTTATGGTAATGCGGTTGAAAAAAACGGTGATCGCCCTGTGCCTGGGCAGCCTGTTCACTGGCACAGTCCTCCCCGCAGGAGCCGACGACAGTTCATTCTGGTCGACGCCCGTTGGTTCTTCATCCCAAAATACCCGTTCACCGTCAGCGCCCGTGTCGAGCGATCAGCTTCCCGACATCGGCACCACCGCAGGCGGGACGCTCAGTATTAATCAGGAACTGCAGATGGGCGATTTTTACGTCCGTCAGATGCGCGCCAGTACGCCGCTGATTAACGATCCGCTGCTGAATCAATACATTAATGCGCTCGGCCAACGTCTGGTCGCCCACGCGTATTCCGTCCGCACGCCTTTCCATTTCTTTATCGTCAATAACGATGAGCTGAACGCCTTTGCCTTCTTCGGCGGCAACGTAGTGCTTCACTCCTCGCTGTTCCGGTATACCGATAACGAAAGCCAGCTGGCTTCGGTGATGGCGCACGAAATTTCTCACGTAACGCAACGCCATCTGGCGCGTGCGATGGAAGATCAGCAGCGTAACGCGCCGCTGACGTGGGTTGGCGCACTCGGTTCGATTCTTCTGGCAATGGCCAGCCCGCAAATGGGCATGGCGGCGCTGACCGGCACGCTGGCCGGAACCGCGCAGGGGATGATCAGCTTCACGCAGGCCAACGAACAGGAAGCCGACCGCATCGGGATCCAGGTGTTGCAGCGTTCCGGCTTTGATCCGCAGGCCATGCCTGCATTCCTGCAAAAGCTTGCCGATCAGGCCAGTTATTCGACGCGTCCGCCGGAAATGTTGCTGACGCACCCGTTGCCGGACAGCCGTCTGGCCGATATCCGTAACCGCGCCAACCAGATGCCGCATCTGTTCGTCCAGTCGTCACAGGACTACGTGATGGCGAAGGTGCGTATCCTCGGGATGTACGGCTCAGAAAGCTATCCGCTTTCCGATGACTATCTGCAAAAGCTGAGTAACGGCAATGTCCGCGAGCAGCTGGCGGCGAAATATGGCCACGCATTGCTGTTCTATAAAGCGAAAAAATTCGATCAGGCGCGCGCCATTCTTGAGCCGTTGCTGACGACCTATCCGGGCAACGAATGGTTGCTCGATTTGTCCACCGATAATGACATCGACAGCAAACGCGCTCCACAGGCGATCGCCCGTCTGGAGCAGGCCGGTGCGGCGACCAGTTCCAACCCTGTTTTGCAGCTGAACCTGGCAAACGCCTATCTGGAAGGTGCGAAACCGGCCAACGCCATGAAAATCCTTAACCGTTATACGTTCAATTATCCGGGCGACCCGAACGGCTGGGATTTATTGTCTCAGGCTGCTGCCGCGCAAGGCTTGCGTGCGCAGGAACTGGCCGCGCGCGCTGAAAGTATGGCGCTGGTCGGGCGCCTGGATCAGGCGATTGAAATGCTGAGTAATGCCAGTGCATTGCAGAAATTAGGCAGCCTCGAGCAGGCCCGCTACGACGCACGTATTGATCAGCTCCGCCAGTTACAGGGGCGTTTCCGCCAGTATCAGAAAGGCTGATGTCTGAATCTATCAGAGAGAAAGTTATGTCAGATGAAGTTGCTATTTATCACAATCCGCGCTGCTCAAAGAGCCGCGAAACGTTGAAACTGCTGGAAGATGAAGGTATTACACCGGAAGTGATCCTGTATCTGGACACACCTCCGTCTGCCGAAACGTTGCAAGGTTTGCTGAAAAAGCTGGGATTCAGCTCTGCGCGGGAATTAATCCGCAAAGGCGAGGAGATTTATAAAACATTGAATCTGGCCGATAAAAACCTGAGTGAAGCTCAGCTTTTGCAGGCGATGGTGGAAAACCCGAAACTGATTGAACGTCCGATTGTGATCGCCAACGGCAAAGCGCGTTTAGGCCGGCCTCCGGAACAGGTGAAAGAGATTTTGTAATTCCCCGCGTCAAATTCGGGTTCGCCACACGAACCCGGATCTTCTCCGATTTACAACCCTGATTTACAGCCCCAGAATTTCTTTCACAAACGGGATCGTGAGTTTCCGCTGCGCCGTGATGGACGCGCGATCGAGCTGATCCAACGTCATGAACAATGTCCGCATTTCGCGATCCAGGCGTTTTAACAGGAAACGCCCCACGTCTTCCGGCAATTCAAAACCGCGCAGCTTGGCGCGCAACTGTAATGCCTGAAGTTTTTCATCATCGGAAAGCGGCTGGAGTTTGTAGATTTGCCCCCAGTCGAGACGGGAAGCGAGATCCGGCAGGCTGAGATTCAGCTGACGCGGAGGACGATCGCCGGTAATAAAGAGGCGCGTGCGACCGGTTTCGAGAATGCGGTTATAAAGATGGAAAACGGCCGCTTCCCATTCATCATCTCCGGCAATCCCTTCGATGTTATCAATACAAACCAGCGCCAGATGCTCCATGCCGTCCAGCACTTCAGGGACGAAATAAGCGCGCTTGTCTAAAGGCACATAACCCACGGCTTCACCGCGTTGCGATAATTCGGCGCAGGCTGCGTGTAAAAGATGGCTGCGGCCACCACCTTCGCGGGACCAAAAATAGATATACGTGCCGTGTTCCTGATGCAATGCGGTCTGAATCGCAGAAAGCAGAGAAGAGTTTTCCCCCGGATGAAAACTGGCAAAAGTCTCATCATCGGGCAGATAAAGTGGCAGGGAAAGCTGTGCCGGCGTATTCAGAAGCACCTCAACCAAAGCGGTATGAAGACCGCAGATGTTGTCACGTCAATAAAAGGAACTGCCGAATTCTAGCAAGGATCCGCGGTGAAATGAACTGTGCCCGGTGCAACCGCTTGCGATCCGAGCACCTGACCGGTTGCGCGCTGGCAAACCGGTCAGAAATGATCACCCTCAGACTGAAGGATTTTCCCTCTCGTCATCGATATCAATGATCTGTTCTTCGCCGCGGAAAATCTCGATCACTTTGAACAACAGACTCAGGAAGATACCCACGATCGTGGCCAGCGCCATGCCTTTCAGCTCCGCCGCACCGATGTGGATCTTCGCGCCGCTGACGCCGATGATGAGGATCACCGCCGTCAGGATCAGGTTCTGTGCCTTGTTGTAATCGACTTTAGATTCAATCAGTACGCGGATACCGGATGCGCCAATCACGCCATACAACAGCAAGGAAACGCCGCCCATTACCGGAACCGGAACGGCCTGAATTGCCGCCGCCAGTTTCCCGATACAGGAAAGCAGGATCGCCAGAATCGCCGCACCACCAATCACCCAGGTGCTGTAAACCTTGGTGATCGCCATCACGCCGATATTTTCGCCGTATGTGGTATTGGGAGTAGAACCGAAGAAACCGGACAACACGGTAGAAAGGCCGTTAGCCAGCATCGAACGGTGCAGGCCCGGATCACGCAGCAAATCTTTTTTCACGATGTTCGCCGTCACGACTAAATGCCCGACATGCTCGGCAATAACCACCAGCGCCGCAGGCAAAATGGTCAGGATCGCTACCCATTCGAAACGCGGTGTGTAGAAAGTTGGCAGAGCAAACCAGTGCGCGTTTTCAATCGCAGAAACATCCACAACGCCCATAAAGAAGGACAGCGCATAACCTACCAGCACGCCGATGAGGATCGGGATAATCGCCAGGAAACCGCGAAAGAGCACGGAACCAAGGATCGTCACCGACAGCGTCACCAGAGAGATGATGATCGTTTTGGAATCCACCGGTACGCCGTCAGCCGGCAGCAAACCGGCCATATTGGCAGCCACACCGGCCAGCTCCAGCCCGATGACGGCAACGATTGCGCCCATCGCTGCGGGCGGGAACATCACGTTAATCCAGCCAATCCCGGCTTTCTTAACAATCAGCGCCACCAGGCAGAACAGTAAACCGCAGGCAATAAATCCGCCCAGCGCCACTTCATACCCCATCGGCAACAGCAACAGCACCGGTGAAATGAACGCGAAGCTTGAACCCAGATACGCCGGTATTTTCCCTTTACAGACAAATAAATACAGCAAAGTCCCTATGCCATTGAACAGCAGCACCGTTGCCGGGTTAATTTTGAACAGAATGGGAACCAGAACGGTGGCACCAAACATGGCAAACAGATGCTGGAAACTCAGGGGGATTGTCTGCAGTAAAGGCGGACGCTCACTTACCCCGATGACACGACGGGTCATGGATGTGATCCTCTTAAAGTGTGGTGTTGTGTTATGTGTTTTAAAAACCAAAAAAAAGCCGACTCATGAGTCGGCTTAACGCTTACTTCGTACCAAATATCTTGTCGCCCGCATCGCCGAGCCCCGGCATGATGTAGCCCTTTTCGTTGAGTCCCTGATCCACCGAGGCGGTGTAGAGCTCGACGTCCGGGTGCGCAGCTTCGAGAGCGGCGATCCCTTCCGGTGCCGCCACCAGCACCAGAACTTTAATGCTCTGGCAGCCCGCTTTTTTCAGCAGGTCGATGGTTGCGATCATGGAACCGCCGGTTGCCAGCATCGGGTCAACCACCAGCGCCAGACGTTCTTCGATGTTAGAAACCAGCTTCTGGAAATACGGCACAGGCTTCAGGGTTTCTTCATCACGGTACACACCCACCACGCTGATACGCGCGCTCGGGACGTGTTCCAGTACGCCTTCCATCATGCCCAGACCGGCACGCAGAATTGGCACAACGGTAATTTTCTTGCCCTTGATCTGGTCGATTTCAACCGGACCACACCAGCCTTCGATAGTGACTTTTTCAGTTTCTAAATCGGCAGTCGCTTCATACGTCAGAAGACTACCCACCTCAGAAGCCAGTTCGCGAAAACGTTTTGTGCTGATGTCATTTTCACGCATCAGGCCCAGCTTGTGTTTCACCAGCGGGTGTTTCACCTCGACGATCTTCATTGTTTATTCTCCTAAGGTGGTTGGGCTGCAAAAAAAAATCGCGAGATTATAACGCCATTTTTTTTGAACGCCACTGCCAATTGCCTGATCCGGATCAACATATCCTTCGTCAGTCTAACTGCTGCGGTGTTGGCTGCACTTTCTCACCCGAATCACTGACTCATGTCAGCTCATCGGGATTCGTGCGTTTGCCGCCTTGCTGCAATCAGACTGACTTTGGATAAGCTCTCTCATTGGCTTCTAAAATCAGTATAGATAGACACAGTCAATAAGGCGCTCGCAAACGTTTGCTTCCACTGTTAGAATTGCCGCGCATTATTTTTCAACCACCAACCCAAACCGCCGTGGGGACTTCGCAGTGACCGACAAAACCTCTCTCAGCTATAAAGACGCAGGCGTAGATATCGATGCCGGTAACGCATTGGTAGACCGCATTAAAGGTGTAGTAAAACAGACCCGTCGCCCGGAAGTTATGGGTGGATTGGGCGGTTTTGGTGCTCTCTGCGCGCTGCCGCAAAAATATCGTGAACCCGTGCTGGTTTCGGGTACCGACGGCGTTGGCACCAAGCTGCGTCTGGCGATGGATTTAAAACGCCACGATACCATCGGTATCGACCTGGTCGCGATGTGCGTCAACGATTTGATCGTTCAGGGCGCTGAACCGCTGTTCTTCCTCGATTACTACGCCACCGGCAAACTGGATGTCGACACTGCCGCCAGCGTGATCACCGGTATTGCAGAAGGCTGTAAACAGTCTGGCTGTGCGTTAGTTGGCGGCGAAACCGCTGAAATGCCGGGGATGTACCACGGCGAAGATTACGACGTCGCGGGCTTCTGCGTCGGCGTGGTGGAAAAATCAGAAATTATCGACGGCAGCAAAGTAGCTGACGGCGACGTGCTGATCGGCCTGGCCGCCAGTGGCCCGCATTCCAACGGCTACTCGCTGGTGCGCAAAATTCTGGAAGTCAGCAAAACCAATCCGGAAACCACCGTTCTGGCAGGCAAATCGCTGGCCGACCATCTGCTGGCACCGACCAAAATTTACGTGAAATCGATCCTGAATCTGATCGAAAACGTCGAGGTGCACGGTATCGTCCACCTGACCGGCGGCGGCTTCTGGGAAAATATTCCGCGCGTTCTTCCTGAAAATACTCAGGTCATCATTGATGAATCAAGCTGGCAGTGGCCGGATGTCTTTACCTGGCTGCAAACCGCCGGCAACGTCAGCCGTCACGAAATGTACCGTACCTTCAACTGTGGCGTTGGCATGCTGGTTGCACTTCCGGCTGAGCTGGCTGAACAGGCGATTGCTTTACTGAACGATAATGGCGAAAAAGCGTGGAAAATTGGCTACATTAAAGCCTCTGACTCCGCTGAACGTGTTGTCATCCAGTAATTCAACTCACTGAAGACAGGTATAGAAATGAAAAGGATTGTGGTTCTGGTATCGGGCGAGGGAAGCAATTTACAGGCCCTGATCGATGCCTGCCAGCAGGGAAGGATCAACGCAGAAATCTGCGCTGTTTTCAGCAACAAATCCGCCGCTTACGGGCTTGAAAGAGCCCGTACTGCCCACATTCCGGCGCATGCGCTGGATGTCAAAGCCTACGAAGATCGCGCCGCGTTTGATGTCGCACTGGCCGATGCCATCGACACGTTCCGGCCCGATCTGGTGGTACTCGCCGGGTATATGCGTATCCTCACCGCAGAATTCGTTCAGCGCTTTGCCGGACGGATGATCAACATCCACCCTTCCCTGTTGCCGAAATATCCGGGTCTTCACACTCACCGCCAGGCGATTGAAAATCAGGATACCGAGCACGGCACATCGGTGCATTTTGTCACTGAGCAGCTCGATGGTGGCCCTGTCATATTGCAGGCGAAAGTCCCGGTGTTTACCGAAGACACTGAAGAAGAGCTGGTGGCGCGTGTGCAAACGCAGGAACACAGCATTTATCCGCTGGTGGTCAGCTGGTTTGTTGAAGGACGTTTGTCCTTGCAAAACGGACAGGCGCTACTGGATAATAATCCACTGCCTGAACAGGGTTACGCGGCGGATTAATCTGCTTAAGCGCGATGATTTCACTATAAACCGGCCTCGTGCCGGTTTTTTATTTTCTGTCATTTGACACTTGTTTACATTTCACCCGATATAATGCCCATCCCGGCGCACGTTTAAACGTCGTTTGTGCGCCGACCTTCATCTGAAACACGGTTGTTTCAGATCTCATATTCACGAAGGTTACCTCAGGTAAAACGGCTTTTTGATTTTTTGAGGAACACCCCATGTTTAGCAATAACAGCGTCAGATTACGTCCACTGGAAAAGGATGACCTGTCGTTTGTTCACCGTCTTGATAATAACGCCAGCATCATGCGTTACTGGTTTGAAGAGCCTTACGAGGCGTTCGTCGAACTGACAGATCTCTATAACAAACATATTCATGACCAAAGCGAGCGTCGCTTTATTATTGAATTCCAGGGCGGGCCGGTCGGATTAGTCGAACTGGTCGAAATTAATCATATTCACCGCCGCGCGGAATTTCAGATAATCATCGACCCGCAGCATCAGGGTAAAGGCTTTGCCGGTGATGCCGTCCGTCTGGCCATGGATTATGCCTTCTCCGTTCTGAACCTCTATAAGCTGTATTTAATCGTCGACAAAGAAAATAAAAAGGCGATTCATATTTACAGCAAACTCGGATTTGAACTTGAAGGCGAACTGAAGCAGGAATTCTTTGTGAACGGCGAATATCGCAGCGCCATCCGCATGTGTATTTTCCAGCCTCAGTTCCTGGCGAAATATAAAACTAAGCCTGTTCAGGTCAAACCTGAATCTCTTATTGGTGCCAGCGCCGTCTGATTTCGCATAAATACCTTACCGGTGAGGGCGACAACGCCTTCACCGGTAAGACTTTTCCCGCTTTTGATCCTCATTTATTCCCCCTGCATAAACTCTCCTTAATTCATCCCCTGTAGTGTTGGACTTTCCTGTCAATCTTTCGCAATATTGGTAGTAGACACTAGGCCCTCTCACAAAAGGCTTCCTGTTGCGCCCGGCTTTGAAACAGACGGGTAACATGAAGATCACGTTGAGCTAAATTGCAGTGTTTTTCAGGCGATTTGCCTGTATGGGCCAGGTTGTAAGCCAAATGAACGGAGTGAAAATGGGTCAGGAAAAGCTTTATATCGAGAAAGAACTAAGCTGGCTGTCCTTCAATGAGCGCGTGTTGCAGGAAGCGGCAGACAAAAGTAATCCCCTGATCGAAAGGATGCGTTTTTTAGGGATTTACTCCAATAATCTGGATGAGTTTTATAAAGTCCGCTTTGCTGATTTAAAACGGCGGATCCTCATCAGTGAGGAACAGGGTTTTCTTGGCGCGTCCCGTCATTTGCTGAAAAAAATTCAGGCAAAAGTGCTTCGCATTGATCAGGAATTTGACAGTCTCTACAACGATTTACTGCTGGAAATGGCACGTAATCAAATTTTCCTGATTAACGAGCGTCAGGTGTCGGAAAACCAGCAAGCCTGGTTGCGTCAGTATTTCAAACATCAGCTGCGCCAGCACATTACGCCGATCCTCATTAATCACGACACCAATCTGGTGCAATTCCTCAAAGACGATTACACCTATCTGGCGGTAGAAATTATCCGCGGCGAAGAGATTCACTACGCCCTGCTGGAAATCCCGTCCGATAAAGTTCCGCGTTTCGTTAACCTGCCACCGGAAGCGCCGCGCCGCCGCAAGCCGATGATCCTGCTGGATAACATTCTGCGTTATTGCCTCGACGACATTTTCAAAGGCTTCTTCGATTACGATGCGCTGAATGCCTATTCGATGAAAATGACCCGCGACGCCGAATACGATCTGGTCACAGAAATGGAATCCAGCCTGCTGGAACTCATGTCATCGAGCCTGAAACAGCGTCTGACCGCTGAGCCGGTGCGTTTTGTCTATCAGCGCGACATGCCGGATGAAATGGTGGAATTGCTGCGCGGCAAGCTCGGTATTTCCAACTACGATTCTGTGATTGCCGGTGGCCGTTACCACAACTTTAAAGATTTCATTGGTTTCCCAAACGTCGGCAAAGCCAATCTGGTCAACCGCCCTCTGCCACGCCTGCGTCATTTGTGGTTCGATAAATTCCGTAACGGCTTTGCCGCCATTCGTGAACAGGACGTGTTGCTGTATTACCCATACCACACGTTTGAGCACGTTCTCGAACTGTTGCGCCAGGCATCGTTTGATCCGAACGTTTTATCGATAAAAATCAATATTTACCGCGTGGCAAAAGACTCACGCATTATTGAATCGATGATCCACGCCGCGCATAACGGCAAGAAAGTGACGGTTGTTGTTGAGTTGCAGGCGCGTTTCGATGAAGAAGCTAACATTCACTGGGCGAAACGTCTGACGGAAGCCGGTGTACACGTTATTTTCTCTGCGCCGGGTCTGAAAATTCACGCAAAACTCTTTCTTATCTCGCGCCGCGAAGGCGATGAAATTGTCCGCTATGCTCATATTGGGACCGGTAACTTTAACGAGAAAACCGCGCGGCTTTATACCGACTATTCGCTGCTGACCGCTGATGCGCGTATCACCAACGAAGTCCGTCGCGTCTTCAACTTTATTGAAAACCCTTACCGCCCGGTTTCTTTCGAACATCTGATGGTGTCGCCGCAAAACTCGCGCGACATGCTTTACCGCCTGATCGACAAAGAGATCGCCAACGTACAGGCTGGCGGAACCGGTGGCATTACGCTGAAAATCAACAATCTGGTGGACAAAGGGCTGATTGATCGTCTGTACGTCGCGTCGAATGTGGGCGTCAAAATCCGCCTGCTGATCCGCGGCATGTGTTCACTGGTGCCCAACTTACCCGGCTTCAGCGAAAACATTCAGGTCACCAGTATCATCGACCGCTATCTTGAACACGATCGCGTTTATGTCTTTGAAAATGGCGGCGATACCAAAGTCTTCCTGTCTTCCGCTGACTGGATGACCCGAAATATTGATTACCGCATTGAAGTGGCTGTCGCCCTGCTCGATCCGCGCCTGAAACAACGCGTTCTGGACATTCTCGAACTGCTGTTCAGCGACACGGTAAAAGCCAGAGTGATTGATAAAGAACTGAGCAACCGGTATGTTCCACGCGGAAATCGTCGCAAAGTGCGCGCACAACTGGCGATTTACGAATATCTCAAAGATCTGGAACAACAAAGTCAGCAAGCCTGAACCTCTGGAGCGTTACACAACTATGCCCCTTAAAAGCAGCAGCCCATTGAATGCCAAGCCACAGGAAATTGCTGCGATCGACCTCGGATCGAACAGTTTCCATATGGTGATCGCCCGCGTCGTTAACGGCGCATTGCAGGTGCTGGGACGCCTGAAACAGCGCGTTCACCTGGCCGATGGCCTCAACAATAAAAATGTGCTCAGTGAAGAAGCCATTCAACGCGGGCTGGATTGCCTGGCTTTATTTGCTGAACGCCTGCAGGGTTTTCCGGAAAATAACGTCACTATCGTTGGAACCCATACGCTGCGTCAGGCGGTGAACGCTGAGGAATTCCTCAAGCGCGCCGCCGAAGTAATCCCGTATCCGATAGAAATTATTTCCGGTCAGGAAGAAGCACGTCTGATTTTTATGGGCGTTGAACACACGCAACCTGAAAAAGGCCGCAAGCTGGTGGTCGACATTGGCGGCGGTTCGACTGAACTGGTCATCGGCGAAGATTTCGAGCCGCTACTGGCCGAAAGCCGCCGCATGGGCTGCGTCAGTTTTGCGCAAATGTTTTTCCCCGACGGTGAAATCAGCCGCAGCAATTTCAAACGCGCACAACTCGCCGCCGCACAGAAACTCGAAACACTGGCGTGGCAGTATCGTCTGCAAGGCTGGCAGTATGCGCTGGGTGCCTCAGGCAGTATCAAAGCCGCCCATGAAGTGCTGGTCGAAATGGGTGAAAAAGACGGTCTGATTACCCCTGAACGGCTGGAAATGCTGACCGAAGCCGTGCTGAACTTTAAGAATTTCAGTGCGCTGGAGTTGCCGGGCTTATCAGAAGATCGTCAGTCGGTATTCGTTCCCGGCCTGGCGATTCTGCGCGGCGTGTTTGATGCGCTGGCGGTGAAAGAATTACGCCTTTCCGACGGCGCGCTGCGTGAAGGCGTGTTGTATGAAATGGAAGGCCGGTTCCGTCATCAGGATATCCGCACCCGCACGGCGAAAAGCCTGGCCGAGCATTACAATATCGACCGGGAACAGGCGCGCCGCGTGCTTGAAACGACGGAACAGTTGTATGCCCAATGGCTGGCGCAAAATACCAAACTGGTACAGCCGCAGCTCGAATCTCTGCTGAAATTCAGCGCCATGCTGCATGAGGTCGGCCTGAGCATCAACCACACCGGCATGCACAAGCATTCTTCTTATATCCTGCAAAATACCAACTTGCCGGGCTTTAATCAGGAACAGCAAACGCTGCTGGCGACGCTGGTGCGTTTTCACCGCAAAGCCATCAAGCTCGAAGAACTGCCGCGCCTGAATTTGTTTAAGAAGAAGCATTATATTCCGCTGATTCAGCTGCTGCGTCTGGGGGCATTGCTCAACAACCAGCGCCAGTCGACAACCACGCCGGAATCCCTGCGGTTATCGACCGATGATAATCACTGGACGCTGCGTTTCCCGGCGGGATATCTGGCCCAGAATAACCTGGTTCAGCTCGATTTCGAACGCGAACAAAGCTACTGGAACGATGTCACGGGCTGGAAACTGATGCTCGAAGAAGAAGACGCTGAGCCTTCTGACAAATAAATCCGGACAATAAAAAAAGCCCTCTGGCATTTTATGCTCAGAGGGCTTTTAACTTTTCAGCGTACTGATAAATCAGTTTTTTTGAAATTCCAGCAGCGAGGCCAGCGGCAGAGGCTTGCCCACCAGATACCCCTGCATATAATCCACGCCCAGTGCGTGAAGTGCCGCTTTCTGCTCTTCGGTTTCCACGTATTCCGCCACAATCGACAGATGCTTCATGCGCGCCACCTGACAAATTGACTGCACAATGTATCCGTCCAGCGGATCAGTCAGCATGTTGCGCACAAAACTGCCGTCAATCTTCAAAATATCAGCCTGAATCGCCTTGAGGCGGCCATAACTGGCGTAACCGGTGCCGAAGTCGTCAATCGCAATCCGGCAGCCATAAGAACGCAGTTCACGCATCGCATAATCCGCATACTTCATGTTTTGAAGTAAATGCGATTCCGTAACTTCTAAAACGATCTGGAACGGTTCGATCTCAAATTCCAGCATCAGCGTTTTAAAATCGCGGGTAAACGTCGGGCGGCAAAGCGTGGATGGTGTAAAGTTCACGGCAAAGCGCAGGCTGGGAAGACGCACGCGGTTCTGATGAATAAACATTAGCGTGTGCCGCAGAACCCACATATCCATCTGATAAGAAAGACCGAACTCATGCACCACCGGCAGGAATTTATCCGGCGTCACCAGTGATTCCTGTTCACCATCAAACAGGCGCAGCAGAATCTCATGATAACTGTCGCCGCGCACGCCCAGTATCGGCTGCGCCATCAGCACAAAGCGGTCGTCATCAAGGGCACGCTGGATTTTATGCAGCATGTCGACTTTCTCTTTAATCTCCAGCTGAACCTGACTGTGGTCGCTTTTATTGGATTCTGGCTGACCGGTGGTCAGGGAAACTTCCGCAATACCACTGAGTTCGCCGAGCAAAATCGGCAAATGCTCAACCGGGGAATAGACTGTGCAATAGGATAAGCCGATGTTCGGATGCAGCGGCAGACCGTTCCAGATCAGCCGGAAATCTTCCAGATAATCATGCAAATACTGAAGCTTTTTATCGGCGTCTTCGCAGTTTAAACGCAGAACCAAATCATATCCCGGCAGGTGGTAAACCCGCTCACCGTCCTGCAAATAAGGATTCAGCCCCAGCGCCAGTTGCTGTTTAAACTGGATACGCAACTGCATGCCGTAGTTGCGGCTCAGCACATCCATGTCCGAAACGCGGATGAAGCACAACATTGAGCGCGGATGACGGGCCAGATCACGGTTAAACGCACGCAGGTTGGGCAGGCCAAAGACCGGATCCTGCAACGCCGCGGCGCTGAATTTTTTCATCAGCAAACGCTGACGGGAAGAAAGCACCGACATGAGTAACAGCGTCACGGTATAAACCAGCATGAGCGCAGAAACAAAGACCAGATTATGTGTAAACCCGTGTTCAGAGATAAAACCCTGATAGTTATTGAATAATACGGTAAGCGTAACCGTCCAGACGATGCTGATGAAGTAATAGCCATAACGCAGCGCGCCGAACAGCAGCACCGGGAAAAGCAGTGTCAGCGTATAGTCGCTGAGCAAAATCTTGGTAAACGGCTCGCTGAGCCCCGGAATGCACAGCAACGTCACCATGAAGGTCAGCACAACAAACCACAGCAGCACTTCGAGACGTTTCACGCCCGGCGCACGCTGTTTTCTCAACATCATGCGCAACACGCGGAAATAACGTGGCTGACGGATCAGGCGGATAACCAGATAAATAACGTGAGAGTTAAGCAAGATCCCTAAAATCATTGCCTGCAAATTGACCAGCGTTCTGAGGGTGACAAACTCTGCGGTCGCCATGCCCAGATAACCGGGTAAAAGCCCGCTTTCCACGACAATCTGCAAGACGATCATAAAAAAGAACGTCAGAAAAATCAGCAGCCAGCCAACACGAACTTTCGCCAGCGTCATTAATCCCAACGGAGCCGACCAGCGGTTCCCGGCCTGCCAGCGATAACCCAGCCATGCGAGAAACAGTGACGTGAAATAAATCACCGTCATCAGCACGCTCATGTCAAAACCGACACGCAGGTAATAACGCAGGAAAAGCGTGAGGACAATGCCCGGGAAAGCCGCCCAGTCAAATACCATCAGTAAGGCAACGCACGTTGCCAGCGGCATGTAGATCAGATACGTCCGGCCTTCCGGCAGCATAATGATCGGCGAAAGCCATGACGTCACTGGAATCAATACCAGCGCGCAAATAACGGGAAGTCCCCACCATTTGTGGCGCAGGTCATGCCAGGAGAAATTTTTACGCATCAAGTCCATCTACGTTTGCGCATGAGCTTCATGCAGCGGTGAGTGATTTAGGATGTCACGGACGTCAGGCAATCCGGCAGCAGTGGCGACAGGTCCGCTCTCCGTTATCATTGTAAAAATGTCATTTCACAGAAAAAAATGCGGAAGAAAAGAATACAGCGGACGAAAGCCTGGTCGCAGATATTTAAATTATGGCTGGATTCTAATGCGACTTATCTTAAATCCTTTGATGCAGATCATTAAACAGAATCTTTACGATTTTCACTAAAAATCATCCAAAACAAATTAATCACGCGATGAATGAAGTGAAAAATCTTATTTAGATTAGAATCATGAAACAAAGAGAAAAATTCTATGCAGTGAGGCTTTCACCGGAGGTCAAATCGCCTTTTTTGCGCTTTTTTTGATTATCTGGTTGCCCGTTTAGTTCTGTTATATATTGTAAATATTATTATTTATCCTCTTTCTTTCCCGCTACCGGAGCCAGGAACCACTTAAGCGATCTTAATTATGTCTCGAAAATCCAACATCAAGATGACGAAAATCGTTTTATCGATAAGCTTCATTATTTTGTTCGGCCGTCTCGTCTACTCAGCTATCGGCGCGTATACGCATCATCAGAACCAAAAACAGTCCGAAACGCCAACCGAAACCCGACGAGATCAGACCCCCGAAAAAACATGTACCGGCACGCTGAAAAGTTGCCGTTACTTCAAGGAATAAGGATCTCGAATGTCTGCCGAAAAACCTAAGAATTACGGCCAAAAGCTGGCGGAAAGCCGCAGCAGGATCCTCGATCTCCTTCTGAATACCGACAATCTGGCTGAGAGCATACTGGGCGAAGACCTGGATGTGGATGACGCAACGCGTGCCACGCTGATGGATAACACCGCCGAACTCAGCGCGCGCGTACAAAAACTGCATGCGGCGGACGTCGCCGACGTGCTGGAAGCATTACCTATCCGTGAACGTCTGGCGTTGTGGAGCCTGGTTGAGCCGTCGGCGCGCGGTAAAGCGCTGGTCGAAGTTTCAGAAACCGTCTGGGACAGCCTGATTGAAGAGATGAGCGATAAAGACCTGCTCAAAACCATGTCGCTGCTCGACGTGGACGATCAGGTGTATCTCGCCGAATACCTTCCGCGTGACCTGATTGGCCGGGTTCTGACGTCGCTCGACCCGCGCCAGCGCGATAAAGTCCGCGAAGTCATGAAGTTCAGCAAGGAATGCGTGGGCCGTATCATGGATTTCGAGCTGCTGAGCGTTCGCCCGGATGTCACGCTGGGCACCGTGCAGCGCTTTCTTCGTCTGCGTAAAACCATTCCGCAAGCGACCGATAAGTTATTCATTACCGACCGGAAAAATACGCTGCTCGGCGAACTCCCGCTGACCACAATTTTACTGAACCCGCCGCATACGCCGGTTTCTGACGTCATGATCACCGACTTCACCAGTTTTGAGCCGGAAGATAAGGCCGAAGACGCAGCCAGCGCGTTTGAACGTTATGACCTGATTACCGCCCCGGTGGTGGATAAAAAAGGCAAACTGATGGGACGTCTGGCGGTGGAAGAGATTGTTGATTTCGTGAATAACGACACCGACAGCAATCTGCGCCGGATGGGCGGCCTGAGCCCGGAAGAAGATGTGTTTTCTCCGGTCAGAAAGGCCGTACGAAACCGCTGGGCCTGGCTGGCTATCAATTTGTGTACGGCGTTTGTCGCCTCGCGCGTTATCGGCCTGTTTGAACATACTATTTCACAACTTGTGGCCCTTGCCGCGCTGATGCCGATTGTCGCCGGGATCGGCGGTAATACCGGCAATCAAACCATCACGATGATTGTCCGCGGGCTGGCGCTACACCATGTTCAGCTCGGTAACCTAAGATTTCTGATGTTCAGGGAGTTGGGTGTAGCGCTGATCAACGGCCTGGTTTGGGGCGGGCTGATGGGCGTGGTGACGTGGCTGCTGTACAGCGACTGGCAGATGGGCGCTGTGATGACGCTGGCGATGGTGCTGAATCTCCTGCTGGCCGCGCTGATGGGCGTGGTTATTCCTCTGACCATGGTTCGCCTTGGCCGTGACCCTGCCGTGGGTTCCAGCGTGATGATCACCGCGCTGACTGACACCGGCGGTTTCTTTATCTTCCTGGGCCTTGCCACTATTTTCTTGCTTTGACGCACACTTTCCGGCTTTCGGGCCGGAATATTCGTTATCTATTACACCGTAATGTAGAATTTATATTAATAATTCATTCTGATTTTCCGATACTGATAACATGCCGCCGCGCGATCCCCACACTGCCGCGACGAGTAAAAAATAGAACAACAGCTATTACTGCATTTGTTTGTCATTCGCCGCCGGTCAGAAAAGGGTTTTCATCGTGGAAAGAAGCCAACCACCTTCTCTCATAGTTCACAGGGCAGACTGGAAAGCCCCCCTGCTTTTAGGTATTGCTATCTGCCTGCTGGCGCTTGCGTGCATGAACGTTATTCAGAGACAGTCGAGCCTGGCGGGTTTATGGCTGCCCACTGCGTTGCTTATCCCGGTCCTTTTTCATCACCCTTATCGCCAGTGGCTGCCGTTGCTTTGCGCCGCGTCTCTGGGCATTGCCGCCGCCCATGCGGTCATGGGCACGCCGTTCCCGCGCTATTTTCCTTATCTGCTCAACAACCTGATTGAAGCTTCTTTGTGTGCAGTATTGTTGCGCCGGATGTTGCCACAGCGGGATCCGCTTTCCGGTCTCGGTTCCTGGGTGAAGTTTTTGCTGATTGCCGTGGTTTTCTGCCCGCTGGTCAGTTCGGTGATCATGATGCTGTTCATCCTGCACATTCATTCACCAGGCGAATTGCAAAACCGTTTTGCAACCTGGTTTATGTCTGAGGCCGTGGCGATCCTGGCACTCACGCCGCTGGGGCTGATTTATCAGCGCGGATATTTCAGCAAAAATCTCACTTCTCAGCGTTTTTTTGAGCTGACTCTGACACTGGTTCTGACGCTGATCGCCGGTTTTCTCGCACTGAAATGGCTGCCTTACACCTTCGCGTTTATCACCATTCCGCTGCTGTGGTGCGCCATCCGCCTGCCGCGTATTGAAGCCTTTATTATTTTCCTTTCGATGACCCTGATGATTGCTCTGCTGCACACCAGCGGGATTATCAACGTTCAGCCCCATACAGTGATGCAAATCCCGCAGGGGTTAATTTTCCTGCCGCTTCTGCTGATCCTGATGCCAGCTAATGCGATGGCCATGGCCATGCATTCCTTGCGCATGGAGAAATCGCACATTACCCAGAGCGAAAACCGCTTTCGTAATGCCATGGAATATTCGGCCATCGGAATGACACTGGTTTCTCCGCAGGGAAAACTGCTCCAGGTCAACAAGGCGCTGTGCAACCTTTTGGGTTATGAAGCAGAGTATCTGACTACGCTGTCGTTTCAGGAAATAACCTATCAGGAAGACTTAGGCAAAGATCTCACGTTGTTCAAGCAGTTGCTTGATGATGAAATCCAGAGCTACACCATGGAAAAACGCTATTTATGCCGCAATGGTGAACTCGTCTGGGCTTTGCTGGCGGTTTCGCTGGTGCGTGATGAACACCACAACCCGCTGTATTTCATTTCTCAGATTGAGGATATTAACGAACTCAAACACACGGAAATGACCAACAAACGGCTGTCTGAAGCGCTGCATGAAGAAAAAGAGCTGCTGCACATCACCCTGAATTCGATCAATGAAGCCGTGATTTCCACCGACCGGAATATGAATATTACGTTCATGAATCCGGTGGCGGAGAAAATGACCGGCTGGTCAGAGCAGCAGGCGCAGGGGCAGCCGGTAAACCGGATCGTGTTGATCAGCAAAGGGCCTGACGGGCCGCTTATCGACAACCTGCTGCAATTTGATATCAACGAAAACCTGCACTCTTCCGTGGAACGTTCCCTTGTGCTGCACGGCCACGACACCGGTTTGTTTGATGTCCAGCTGGCCGTTTCGCCGCTGCGCACGCTGAAAGATGAGCCGATCGGTATCGTGCTGGTACTTCAGGACGTCAGTAAATCCCGCGAGCTGATGCGCAAACTCAGCTACAGCGCGTCCCACGATTTGCTGACCGGCCTGTCTAACCGCGGCAGTTTTGAATCGAGCCTGAAAAAAGCGCTAAACCTGACGGCGACGCGTCATCAGGTTCACACGCTGGCGTTTATCGATCTCGACCGTTTCAAAGCGATCAATGACAGTGCGGGCCACGCAGCGGGCGATGAGTTGTTGCGTCAGCTGAGCACGCTGATGCAGGAACATATCCGCAACAGCGATCGTCTCGCGCGTCTGGGTGGTGATGAATTTGCGCTGATTCTGTTTGATTGTCCGATGGAACAAGGGCTCGGCATGGTTCAGCAACTGGTGGATAAGATCAACGCGTACCACTTTATGTGGGAAGAGAAAATGTACCGCATCGGCGCCAGCGCAGGGCTGACGCAAATTTGTAATCCGCACATCAGCGGGAGTGAATTTATGGCGCAGGCCGATATGGCCTGTTATACCGCCAAACGTAACGGCCGCGGGCAGGTTTTCAAATACGAAGCCGACCAGAAAACCGCAACCGCCCACGCCCCGCAATCCGTGTCGCCGCCTCAGAACGGAACGGAATAGTCAGGGCAAATCAGGCTGCCAGTCATTGTTGAACCATAAATGCAGCGTGGCGTAAGTGCGCCACGGCTTCCAGACCTCGGCGTAACGGGCGATTTTCCCCGGCGTCATTCCGGGAAAGCGCTGCTTAATCAGATAATCGCCGCCCAGAAAAACATCAGGCGCAGACCACGCGCGCATCGCCACATAACTCGCCGTCCAGCTGCCAATGCCCGGCATCGCCAGCAACTGTCTGACACCTTCCTGCACATCGGTAATGTCATCGAGCGGCAACCGCCCTTCTTCCACCGATTGTGCAATATTAATCAGGCACGCCGCGCGTTTGGCCTGCACACCGATACCGCGTAAATCATCGACCATTAATTTCGCGATTGCCGCCGGAGACGGAAACAGATGCGTCAGCGCCGCAAAAGGCGTGCTCAGCGGTTCGCCCCATTTTTCCGTCAGCCGCGTCGCCAGCGTTGCCGCCATTTTCACACTGACCAGCTGACCCAGTATCGCCCTCACCGTCAGCTCAAAACGATTTATACAGCCCGGCAGACGGAGTCCCACGGCATTTTCGGCCAGCGGACCTAAACCTTCAGCGATCAGTAATGGCTGCGCATCCAGATCCAGTAACCGCCGCACCTGCTGCGCTACATTTTCTGCAACCGGAGCCAGCGACGGCGAAACCTCCAGTTCGACACTGTTAAGGTCCGGCAAAGGACGCAACCGCAACCAGCCGCTCAGCCGCACGCCGTTGTGCATCACCGCCAGTGTGCGCTGATAAAATTCGCCGTCCTGCTGCTCGATGCCCTGCAAGGCACGTGCGCCAAGAAACGCGGTCATCCACTGCCAGTCATACGGAGGCTGATACGTCAGAAGCATTTGAGTCACAGGACAGTCCTTATAAAAAAGCCTCCAGAAAGGAGGCTGTTGAGATCTTGCATCTCCAAAAAAATGGAGTCTGAAGGAGATTATTTACGGCGCCAGGTGGTTCCGTTTGCCCCATCTTCCAGCACGATACCCATTTCATTCAGGCGGTCGCGCGCCTTATCCGCCATGCTCCAGTCTTTGCTGGCGCGGGCATCGTTACGCTGTTTGATTAACGCTTCGATTTCAGCGACTTCATCGTCATTATCTGCCTGCGCACCGGATTTCAGGAACTGCTCCGGATCTTGCTCCAGCAAGCCGAGCACGCCCGCCAGCTGACGCAGTTCTGCTGCCAGACCGTTTGCCGCCGCCATATCTTCCGTTTTCAGACGGTTAATGTCGCGCGCCATATCGAACAGCACGGAATAGGCTTCCGGCGTATTAAAATCGTCGTCCATTGCCGCACGAAAACGCGCCACAAACGTGTCGCCACCGGCAGGCGTTGCGCTGGCGTCAGTACCACGCAGAGAGGTGTACAGACGTTCCATCGAGGTACGCGCAAGTTTCAGGTTCTCTTCGCTGTAATTCAGCTGGCTACGATAGTGGCCGGACATCAGGAAGTAACGCACGCTTTCCGCATCGTAATATTTCAGCACATCGCGCACGGTAAAGAAGTTATCCAGCGATTTGGACATCTTTTCGCGGTCAATCATGACCATGCCGGAGTGCATCCAGGTGTTCACATACGGGCCGTCGTGTGCGCAGCTTGACTGCGCAATTTCGTTTTCGTGGTGCGGGAACATCAGGTCTGAACCGCCGCCATGAATGTCAAAGTGCGCACCGAGCTGCTTGCAGTTCATCGCAGAACACTCAATGTGCCAGCCCGGGCGGCCCTCGCCCCACGGAGAGGTCCAGCTCGGTTCGCCCGGTTTGGACATTTTCCACAGCACGAAATCCATCGGATTACGCTTCACGTTAGCTTCAACTTCGACGCGTGCGCCAGCCTGCAACTGATCCAAATCCTGACGGGATAACACGCCGTAATCCGGGTCGCTCTCTACCCAGAACATCACGTCGCCATTGGAGGCGACATAAGCGTGATCGCGGTCGATCAGCTTCTGCACGATATCGATGATTTCATGAATGTGTCCGGTCGCGCGCGGCTCAGAATCCGGCGGCAGAATATTCAGGGCAGCAAAATCCGCGTGCATTTCGGCGATCATACGGTCGGTCAATGCCATAAAAGTTTCGCCATTTTCAGCGGCACGTTTAATGATTTTGTCGTCGATATCGGTGATGTTACGCACATATTTCAGGTCATAACCGAGGTAACGCAGGTAACGCGATACCACATCGAAAGACACAAAGGTGCGGCCATGGCCGATATGACACAGGTCGTAAACAGTGATCCCACACACGTACATCCCGACTTTACCGGCATGAATTGGCTTGAATTCCTCTTTTTGGCGACTCAGGGTATTAAAAATCTTCAGCATCAGGCTATTCCGTGTGTTGGGCGTAGAAAATGACGTTGGCGCAGTTAAGCGACACTAACGGCCATAATATAACGAAAATGATTTCACCGAAACGGCATAAGGCCGCCGGACGGGCTTTAGTGGTCACAAAGGCGCTGCTGACGGCAACTTTTGAGTTATGGTATAAGAAAAGGCTATAGTAACGACTCTTACAGAGAGCACACATCAACATTAGCAGGATGATAATTATGGTCACTTTCCACACCAACCACGGCGACATCGTCATTAAAACTTTCGCTGACAAAGCGCCAGCCACGGTTGAAAACTTCCTGAACTATTGCCGTAAAGGCTTCTACGACAACACAATTTTCCATCGTGTGATTAACGGTTTCATGATCCAGGGCGGCGGTTTTGAGCCAGGCATGAACCAGAAAAACACTGACGCACCTATCGATAACGAAGCGGATAACGGCCTGAAAAACACCAAAGGCACGCTGGCGATGGCGCGTACTAACGATCCGCATTCTGCCACCGCACAGTTCTTCATCAACGTTACTGACAACGATTTCCTTAACCACAGCGGCAAAAACGCGCAGGGTTGGGGCTACTGCGTATTTGCAGAAGTGGTTGAAGGTCAGGACGTGGTTGACGCAATCAAAGCCGTGAAAACAGGCCGCAGCGGTATGCACCAGGACGTTCCAAAAGAAGATGTTGTGATCAAAAGCGTCACCATCAGCGAATAATTAGCGTCGGGATGACCACGTTTTTTATCGCAGATATCCATCTTTGCGCACAGGAACCGGCAATCACTGCCGGTTTTCTGCGTTTTCTTCGCGAAGATGCGCCGCAGGCTGATGCGCTGTACATTCTCGGGGATTTATTCGAAGCCTGGATTGGTGACGATGACCCGGAACCGTTACACGCAGAAATCGCTGCGGCGTTAAACCAGCTCCGCCAGCAAGGCGTGCCCTGCTTTTTCATCCACGGTAACCGCGATTTTCTGCTCGGCAGACGTTTTGCGCGTGAAAGCCTGATGACGCTGCTGCCAGAGAAAAAAGTTCTCGAGCTTTATGGCCGCCGCGTGCTCATCCTGCACGGCGACACGCTGTGTACCGATGACGTTGCCTATCAGAATTTCCGCAAAAAAGTTCATAACCCGTTTATCCAGAAATTATTCCTGATGCTGCCTCTGAAATGGCGACTGGCGATTGCCGCAAAAATGCGCGCCAACAGCAAAGCGTCTAATCAGGGAAAATCGCTGGAAATTATGGACGTGAATCCGCAGGCGGTGATCAGTGAAATGCAGGCGGCAGGCGTCGAGTGGATGATCCACGGGCACACGCACCGCCCGGCTATTCATGATGTGCCTTTAGAAAATAAAACCGGCCACCGCGTAGTACTCGGCGCATGGCACGAAGAAGGCTCGATGGTGAAAGTCACCGCCGGTAACGTGGAACTGATCAGCTTCCCGTTTTAAGCCCGCAGACTGGGACTCCACTGTGGAAACGGAATTGTTCATCTGGCGTTAAGATCAGTTCCGCTTCAATCCTGCCAAACTCCTCCACCCGTTCACTGATATCGGTTCCCGCATACTGTTCGGCCAGCGCCAGATAATCGGCAAAATGGCGTGATTCTGAGCGCAACAGCGACGTATAAAAGCGTGACAGGGTTTCATCGAGATGCGGAGCAATCTTGGCAAATCGCTCGCAGGAACGCGCTTCGATGTACGCACCAATAATCAGACGGTCCACCAGAATATTCAGGTCATCATGATGGCGGGTATGTTTAATCATGCCACTGGCGTAGCGCGACGGTGAAAGCTGGGTATAAGTAATATTGCGTTTCTGCATGATTTCCACCACCTGCTCAAAGTGATGAAGCTCTTCGCGCGCCAGACGTGCCGCGCAAAACAGCAACTCGGTACGCTCAAGATATTTGGTCATCAGGCTCATCGCCGTGGCCGCCGCCTTCTTTTCACAGTTAGCGTGGTCAATCAGCATGACCGTCTGATTTTCCAGCGCCACATCCACCCATAACGCAGGTGTTTCACAGTGAAGAAAATCATAAATCGGTGCCAGTAAAGCCTGCGTCATAGTTCAGTTTCCAGTGGGGATGGCGAATATTATCGTGGCTGGGATTATACAAATCTGTCGCGCACTTCTCATCAAAAATGCACCGTATTCCGGCTACGCAACCGTTTTCCTTGCTTCGTGAGCGTGATATCATTTGCGCCCTCACACGCTTTAAATCCGAATCACAGGAGCTATACAGACATGTCATCCAACGTTACCCCGGCAAAAATCGCCATCGTTATGGGGTCTAAAAGTGACTGGGCGACCATGCAGTTCGCCGCCGAAGTGCTCACAACGCTGAATATTCCTTTCCATGTCGATATCGTCTCCGCACACCGCACGCCGGACAAATTGTTCACCTTTGCTGAACAGGCGTCGGCCAATGGTTTTGATGTGATCATCGCAGGCGCAGGCGGCGCGGCGCATTTGCCCGGCATGCTGGCGGCGAAAACGCTGGTGCCGGTGCTCGGCGTGCCCGTGCAAAGCGCGGCCCTGAGCGGCATCGACAGCCTGTATTCCATCGTACAAATGCCGCGCGGTATTCCGGTCGGTACGCTGGCAATTGGTAAAGCGGGTGCCGCTAACGCTGCGTTGCTGGCGGCACAAATTCTGGCGCTGCATGATACTGAAATTGCCAAAAATCTGGCCGCGTGGCGTGTCGCACAAACGGATGAAGTGCTGAATAATCCCGATCCACGGGAGGAAGCATGAAACCGGTTTGCGTACTCGGAAACGGTCAGTTAGGCAGAATGCTGCGTCAGGCCGGTGAACCGCTGGGCATTGCCGTTTATCCGGTCGGACTTGATGCCGAACCGGAAGCCGTGCCGTATCAGCAAAGCGTCATTACCGCAGAAATCGAACGCTGGCCGGAAACCGCACTGACCCGCGAACTGGCAACGCATAATGCGTTCGTTAACCGCGACATTTTCCCGCGTCTTGCGGATCGCCTGACGCAGAAACAGTTGCTCGACCAGCTCGGTCTGGCGACTGCACCGTGGCAATTGCTGGCAGATGCCGCACAATGGCCGCAGGTTTTTTCACAGCTTGGCGAACTGGCGATTGTGAAACGTCGCGTCGGCGGTTATGACGGTCGTGGTCAGTGGCGCTTGCGTTCCGGCGAAGAAAATACATTGCCACAAGATTGCTACGGCGAATGTATCGTTGAGCAGGGCATCAATTTCTCCGGTGAGGTGTCGCTGGTAGGTGCGCGTGGTCACGACGGGAAAACCGTTTTTTATCCGCTGACGCACAATCTGCATCAGGACGGTATTCTGCGCACCAGCGTCGCACTGCCGGAGCCGGACGCTGCGCTGCAACAGCAGGCAGAAAGCATGTTGTCCGCCATTCTCAACGAACTGAATTATGTCGGCGTGATGGCGATGGAATGTTTCATGGTCAGCGAAGGTTTGCTCATCAACGAACTGGCTCCGCGCGTACATAACAGCGGGCACTGGACGCAAAACGGCGCATCCTACAGCCAGTTTGAAATGCACCTGCGTGCCATACTCGGTCTGCCGCTGCCAAAACCGGTGGTCAGTACGCCGTCGGTGATGGTGAATCTGATTGGCACGGATGTGTCAGAACAGTGGCTGAACCTGCCACTGGTCAATCTGCACTGGTACGAGAAAGACGTGCGTCCGGGTCGTAAAGTCGGACACCTGAATCTCAATGATGCCAGCGCCAGCCTGCTGAAAGAAAACCTGAATGCACTGATCCCGATGCTGCCGGCCGAATATGCCAGCGGCATTGAATGGGCAGTTGAAAAGCTTTGATTTGAGCACCTCCTTATTAAAAGGAGATGCTCTGGTAACCTAAATAATTCGAGTTACAGGAAGGCGGCAAGTCAAGGAATCCCGATGAGCTTACTCAGGTAAGTGATTCGGGTGACTGAACGCAGCCAACGCACCTGTGGCTCGAAGTATGACGGTTACGAGTCGTATTGCCTGAACAGCGCCCGCCCCCGCAGCAACCGTACACCCAGCCAGCCTCCGCAGACAGACAGCAGCAACGCGCTCACCACCGGAACGGCGATCCACATCAGGTAATCCGGTTCCCACGGGAAATCAAACACTTTTCGCTGCAACAACCATAACGCCACTTCGGCACCTATCGCCGCCGCAATGCCCGCCACGAGTCCAAGAACCGCAAATTCGCACCAGAGAGTACGGTGCAGCATTTTTTTACTCGCGCCTAACGTGCGATAAACGATCAACTCCTGACGGCGCTGACGCATCCCGACCTGAATCTGTGCCAGCAACAGCAAACCGCCGCACAGCATCACCAGAATCACCATCACTTCCAGCGCCCGGCTGACCTGCTGTAAGACCTGTCCGACCTGCCGCAGAATCGAACCGACATCCAGCAAACTGAGCGTCGGGAACTGACGGTTCAGTTGCGTAATGGTGCTGTCATCACCGTGATAACGGAAACTGGTCAGCCAGCTTTGCGGCTGGGCATCCAGTGCGCCCGTCGGGAAGATAAAGTAGAAATTCGGCTTCAGGCTGTCCCAGTCCACTTTTCGCAGGCTGGTAATCTTAGCGGTGAAATCCTGCGTATCACCGGTGAAGGTCACCGAATCGCCGATTTTCAGTCCGAGACGTCCGGCCAGCCCTTCATCGATGGACACTTCACCCGCTTTCGGTGCGCCATTACCTGCGGTCAGCGGATTATGATCCGGCAATCCGTCCATCCAGGTCAGATTCAGTTCACGGTTTACCGCTTCCCCGCCCGCATCGTCCGGCTTGATTTTGTCCGTCGCGGCTTCGCCGTTAATCTTCGTCAAACGCGCCCGTACAATCGGATAGAACGCTTCCGGCTGCGCGTTATGCTGATGCAGGAAATCCGTCACCTGCGGAACCTGCTCTTTGGTGATGTTGAGCAGGAAGAAGTTCGGACTGTCCGGCGGAAGCTGTTGCTCCCAGCGGTTCAGCAGATCCCCGCGCATCACCAGCAACAGCGCCAGCAGCATGAACGACATGGAAAACGCCGCCAGCTGGCTGAGTGTTACCCACGGCTGTCGCAGCAGACGGTTGACCGCCAGACGCAACGGAAGCTGGCGGAACGTCAGGCGGCGCAGCAAAAGCAAAGCGCCCCAGCCAATCACACCGAGCAACAGCGAAAGCACCAGCACGCCCGCCAGCAGTGACCAGAGCAGCGAACTGCCGCCCATCAGCGCCGCCAGTAACCCGACGACCACCAGCACCATCACCGGCAGGAAATAGCGCAGCGGCCAGACGTTCGCCACAACGTCATTTCTCAGCACGCGCAGCGGTTGCGTGGCCAGCAACTGACGGTAAGGACGGATGCCAATCAGCAGTGAAATCACGACCATTGCACCCATCGACCAGACCCACGGCCAGCCACCGGCAGGCGGCAATTGTGCGGGAAGAACCGGCGCGAGCACTTTCATCAGAACGGCTTCAAAGGCCAGTCCGACGATGCTGCCGCAAATTCCCGCCAGTACCAGAACTGCCAGCCACTGACCAATAATCAGTTTTCGCAGCGCCTTTTTCCCGGCGCCTAATGTTTTCAGCACTGCCACCAGATCGTACCGGCTTCGACAGTAATGCCCCATCGACACGGCAATGGCGGCAATCGACAACATCAGCGTCAGCAGGGCTGACAACGTCAGGAATTGTTGTGAACGCTGTAATGATTTGCCCAGCGCGCCTTCGGAATCCTCCATGCCGGTCCAGCGCTGATCGGGTTTCAGCAGCCCTTTAATGGCATCGCCGTAGGTCTGAATGGCCTGCGGGGAACCGGCAAACATATAGCGGTACGTCAGGCGGCTGCCCGGCTGAACCGCGCCGGTTTTCGGCACATCATCAAGATTCATGATTACGCGCGGCGCGGTCTGGAACGGGTTAAAACCGGCATCCGGTTCCTGAACAATCACACCGGCAATTTTCAGCGTACTGTCGCCGACATCCAGATCATCGCCCACTTTCACGTTCAGCAGCGCCAGCAAACGGGGTGCCACCAGCACGGTTCCCGGCTGCGGTTTCAGCCCCACCGGTTCCGTCTGCAACGCCCCGTATAACGGATACGCCAGATCAGTGGCTTTTACCGACGCCAGCTGCGGCGTGTTTCCGGCAAAGGTCATGGTCATGAAAGAGAGCTGACGGCTGACTTTCAGCCCCTGCGTTTCGGCATCATGCAACCAGGCTTCAGTAATCGGATGAGAAGAACGCAGCACGCGGTCTCCCGCAATAAACTCACGACTTTGCTGGCTCAGCCCTTTGTCCATGCGGTCGCTGATACTGCCCAGCGCCAGCACGCAGGCCACCGCCAGCGTCAGCGCCAGCCAGACAATCAGCAGCGAAGGCGATCGCCATTCCCGCCAGAACCAGCGCCAGATCATGCTTCCTCCCACAATTTCCCGTCACGCAGACGCAGACGCCGCTGACAACGCGCCGCCAGTTGTTCGTCATGCGTGACCAGAATCAGCGTGGTGGCCGCATCTCGGTTCAGTGAGAACAGCAGATCGACGATACGTTCGCCGGTGGCGCGATCCAGATTGCCGGTCGGCTCATCGGCGAACAGAAGTTTAGGTTTGCCGATAAACGCACGCGCCAGCGCCACACGTTGCTGTTCGCCACCGGAAAGCTGCGCCGGAAGATGATTCAAACGCCCGCCCAGCCCGAGACTTTCCAGCAACTGCACCGCCTGCTGACGGCTGTTGCTGTCGCTTTCACCGCGCAACAACGCCGGAAGTTGCACGTTTTCCAGCGCATTTAGCGTCGGCACCAGCATGAAGGATTGAAATACAAATCCGACGTTTTTTGCCCGCAGTGCGGCGCGCCCTTCCTCATTGAGAGAGTTCAGGGATTTGCCGAGCAACATCACGTCGCCCGAGGTGCCGTCGTCGAGTCCGGCGAGGATCCCCAGCAACGTCGATTTACCGGAACCGGATTCGCCAATCAGGGCAATTGTCTGGGCAGGTTTGACAACCAGCTCGACACCGGACAGGATGGTGAGCTGTCCTTCACCCTGACCGACGTGCTTACTAAGATGATGAACTTCAAGAACGTTTTCCGCTGGCATCTCCCCTTCCTTATGTTGTTGGGATTGCTGAGTTTTCGCGCCATAGCTGCTGATAACTTACTGATTATCGGCGACAGTTTAAGCGCCGTCTATCGCCTTCCGGTAGCCGAATCCTGGCCGTCGTTGCTCAATAATAAGTGGCAAAAAGAAGGGGATAAACCCACGATTATTAACGCCAGCATCAGCGGAGATACCGCCGAACAGGGGCTGGCCCGTTTACAGACTTTGCTGCAACAACATCATCCGCGCTGGGTGCTGATTGAACTGGGCGCGAATGACGGACTGCGCGGCTTTCCGCCACAAAACATTTCACAAACGCTGACGCAGATTATCAGTCAGGTAAAACAGGCCAACGCCGAACCGCTGCTGATGCAAATCCGCCTGCCGCCAAATTATGGCCGCCGTTACGGTGATGCGTTCTACGCCATTTATCCGGCGCTGGCGAAGCAGGAAAACATCCCGCTGGTGCCGTTCTTTATGGAGCCGGTCGCCGCAAAACCCGAGTGGATGCAGGACGACGGTTTGCATCCCGCACTGGCGGCACAGTCTTTTATCGCCGACTGGATGGCCGACAAACTCGCGCCGCTGGTGACGCAGTAGGGTTACAATAAATAATACCGTGACGTGATTAAAACCAAGACGTTACCTTTTTCACCCGACTCCCTAGTAAATCACAGCCATGAAAAATAGGGACACCTCACAGGTAAAGTTATGCAAAAAGCAGTATTAATTACCGGTTGCTCCAGCGGAATAGGGCTGGTTGCCGCCCAAGATTTACGGGCTCGCGGCTACCGGGTGCTGGCCGCCTGCCGTAAAAGTGCAGATATCGACACGCTCAGCCAACTCGGTTTTGAAACTATTGCGCTCGATCTTGATGACAAACACAGCGTAGAGCTTGCCGCCGCGGAGGTTATCGCGCTGACCGGCAATCGTCTTTACGGCCTGTTCAACAATGCCGGATACGGTGTTTACGGCCCGCTGAACACCATCAGCCGCGAGCAGTTTGAGCAACAATTTTCCACCAATTTGTTCGGCACGCATCAGTTGACGCAGCTATTACTGCCCGCAATGTTGCCGCACGGCGAAGGCCGCATTATTCAGACCAGCTCGGTGATGGGGCTGGTGACGACGCCGGGCCGCGGAACCTATGCCGCCAGCAAATTCGCGCTCGAAGCCTGGTCAGATACGTTACGCATGGAGTTACACGGCACGGGCATTCAGGTGAGCCTGATTGAACCCGGCCCGCTGAGCAGCAACTTTACGGCTAACGTGAATCAGTCACAGGCCGACCGGCCGGTCGAAAACCCGGGGATCGCGCGGCGTTTTACGCTGCCGCCGGAGGCCGTTTTGCCGAAATTGCACCATGCTTTAGAAAACCCGAAGGCGCGTCTGCGGTATCCGGTTACGCTGGTCGCCCATGTGCTCACTGTGCTGAAACGCCTTTTACCTTCGCGTTTGCTGGACAAAATATTGCGCGGAAACAGCTAAGTAAACACAGCCGGGGGTTGAAGCCGTAAAACCTGCCCCCATCTGGTATTTAATGCTTTAAATGACTTTGAGCCTTAGCGCGAGAGAGACAGAATTCATGCTTGCACAACCTACTGTTATCGATATCAATGAAACCAATCTGCATCAGACGCTGGAACAATCCATGTCGGTGCCGGTGATGTTCTACTTTTGGTCTGAGCGCAGCCAGCATTGCCTGCAACTGGGGCCAATTCTCGACAAACTGGCGGCGGAATATGCCGGTCAGCTGGTTCTGGCGAAAGTGGACTGTGATGCCGAGCAGATGATTGCCCAGCAGTTTGGCCTGCGTTCTATCCCGGCAGTTTACCTGTTTAAAGATGGTCAGCCGGTGGATGGTTTCCAGGGGCCGCAGCCGGAAGAAGTGATCCGCGAACTGCTGCAGAAAGTCCTGCCGAAAGAAGAAGAGCTGAAACTGGCTCAGGCGCAGGAACTGATACAAGAAGGTAACTTCGCCGATGCCCTTCCGCTGCTGAAAGATGCATGGCAAGTGAGCAACTACCGCAGTGATATCGGGATGACGCTGGCGGAAGTTCAGATTCAGTTGAACCGTTCCGACGACGCGGAAGCCGTGCTGGCCACCATTCCCTTGCAGGATAAAGATTCCCGTTATCAGGGGCTGATTGCCCAGATTGAACTACTGAAACAGGCGGCTGACACCCCTGAAATTCAGCTGCTGCAACAGGAATTACAGCAGGATCCTGACAACGCCGAGCTGGTGGTTAAACTCAGCCTGCAACTGCATCAGGTCGGGCGTAACGAAGAAGCGCTGGAACTGCTGATGGCTCCGCTAAAAAAAGATTTAGGTGCGGCAAACGGCGCGGCACGCAAAACGCTGATGGATATCATGGCGGCACTCGGCACCGGCGACGCGCTGGCGGCTAAATATCGTCGCCAGTTATATTCCCTGCTGTACTGATTCACGCTAAAAATTTCTTACGCGCGTCGGGCATTCCCCCCTTCCTGACGTGCGTTTTTTTTCGCCTTTTCCCCTGCCTTTTATCCCCTGAACTATCCTTTATTAATACGACGCGTAAGTTATTTGTGCGACAATTGCGCACGCGCCTGACTTTCGGGGAGTGCGCCAGGGACATGTTTTTACTCGAATATTCCGCCGGAATATTCAGGACACAGTTTTACAGGAGTTTCATACTATGTTTGACCTCATTCCCATTCCTATCCTTATTCTGATCGTACTGGCGCTGCTGGTGGTTTACGCCGGGATCAAAATCGTGCCACAGGGCTACCAGTGGACCGTAGAGCGCTTTGGCCGTTATACCAAAACCCTGATGCCGGGGCTGAACCTGGTTGTGCCATTTGTTGACCGCATTGGCCGCAAAATCAATATGATGGAACAGGTTCTGGATATCCCCTCTCAGGAAGTGATTTCCCGCGATAACGCCAATGTCGCCATCGACGCTGTGTGTTTTATCCAGGTTATTGATCCGGCGCGTGCCGCCTATGAAGTCAGCAATCTGGAACAGGCGATCGTGAACCTGACCATGACCAACTTCCGTACCGTGCTGGGTTCGATGGAGCTCGACGAAATGCTGTCACAACGCGACAACATCAACGCACGTTTGCTGCATATCGTCGATGAAGCCACCAATCCATGGGGCGTGAAAATTACGCGTATCGAAATCCGTGATGTGCGTCCACCGGCTGAGCTGATTTCTGCGATGAACGCACAGATGAAAGCGGAACGTACAAAACGTGCCGACATTCTGGAAGCCGAAGGCGTTCGTCAGTCCGCCATCCTGCGTGCGGAAGGTGAAAAACAGTCGCAGATCCTTAAAGCCGAAGGTGAGCGTCAGTCGGCGTTCCTGCAAGCTGAAGCCCGCGAACGTGCGGCGGAAGCGGAAGCGCAGGCCACCAAAATGGTCTCTGAAGCGATTGCTGCCGGAGATGTTCAGGCTATTAACTACTTCGTGGCACAGAAATATACCGATGCGCTGACCAAAATAGGCTCGGCGAACAACAGCAAAGTCATCATGATGCCGCTGGATGCCACCAGCCTGATGGGCTCGATTGGCGGGATTGCTGAGCTGCTGAAAGAAACCAAAGGCGGCAAATAATGCTTCGCGATTTCATGGCAAGTCCGCATGTGTTCTGGCTGTCTTTGGGCGGCCTGTTGCTGGCGGCAGAGCTGGTAGGAGCAAGTGGTTACTTACTGTGGAGTGGCGTAGCGGCGGCGCTGGTCGGGCTGGTGACGTGGATTTTGCCGCTGCCGTGGGAATGGCAGGGCGTGGCGTTTGCGCTTCTGACCATTATCGCCGCCTGGCTGTGGTGGAAATGGCTGAATCAGCGCACGGACAAAACCAGCGGTAATTCGGCGCTGAACCAGCGCGGACAGCAGTTAGTAGGTACTTACGCCACCGTGCTCGAACCGCTGAAAAATCAGTATACGCGGGTACAAATCGGCGACAGCAGCTGGCGGGCGTCCTGCGCTTCGCCGCTGGAAGTCGGTGATAAAGTGGTAATTACCGGTGTCGAGGGCGCGACGCTGCGCGTAGAACGCCCTGCGCAGTAACGCCTGACGTTAGTGTTTGTGGCAACAGCCAGAAAGATTATCGATTATCGGGCAGTCTGCGCCGTCATCGCCGGGGCAGGATTCCGCCAGCGTCAGCAGGCGCTGGCGCATCAGCTGAAGTTCTTCAATGTGCCGCTCAATTTCGGCGGCCTTTTCTAAAGTGCGTGCTTTCACATCTGCACTGTGGCGATCCGGATTATGGAATAACGCCACTAACTCCTGACACTCTTCCAGCGTAAACCCCACCTGCCGCGCCTGACGAAGCAACGTCAGTTCTTCGATATGTTTTTGTGCATAGCGGCGGTATCCGTTCTCGCTCCGCGCCGGTGCCGTCACCAGCCCTTTCTCTTCGTAAAAACGAATCGCCTTGCTGGTCAGCCCGGTTTTTTTCGCCACATCACTGATATTCATTTCGCCTCCGCGTCGCCCTGTTTTTGCACTTTATCTGAACAGTATACGTGTTTACGGTTTTACGAAAATCCTCAACTGTAATGCACGGTCTGTTTTTTGGTGCGCATCAGCAACCACATGGGCAGCGGCAACGTCACGATAAGCAGGATCCACAGCAGCGAGTAAACCGACGTCACGCCGTCGTTTTGCAGGTTGATAAACATTTTGACCGGAATACCCTGTGGGAAATAACAGAACACCATGACAATGCCGAACTCTCCGATGGCGCGTACCCAGGCAATCGCCACACCGGCGGCAATTCCGCGTGAGGCCAGCGGCAACGTGAGCCGGATAAGCACCTGAAAAGGCCGTGCGCCCAGCGTCTGCGCAGCCTCTTCGACATCGCGCGGCACCGCTTCAAGTGCACCGCGCGCCGAAAGAATGAAATAAGGCAGCGCCCCATAAATCTGCGCCATCACAAACGCGGGCGCATTGTTATTGAGCGTCATACCGATGGCAGAAAGTGTTTCACCGACCGAACCGTAAGGCCCGTAAACCGACACCAGCAAAATCCCCATCGCCAGCGGAGGCGTCAGCAGCGGGATCAGCACCAGCACTTCCACCAAAGTGCGCCAGCGTGAGGCCGTTTTTGCCAGCCAGAACGCGACCGGCAGCCCGAGCAGAATAATCAGGCCGACCGATATCAGACTCAGGCCGAGCGACACCACCACCGCATGGCTGTCGCCGTAAGCCAGATGAAAATCTGACCACGGCGTCAGGAAAAGCAGCGTGACAAAAGGCACCATCAGCAGTGCCAGCGCGGGAACCGCCATTCCTGACGCACGCAACTTAAAGGTTTCCGCCTTTAGGTTTGTCGTAGCCATTTTGTTCAAACAGCTTCTGACCTTTGGCGCTTTGCAGGTAAGTGATAAATTCTTTCGCCAGTTTCGGATGCGGCGCGTTGTTCAGCACCACCGCGTAGAAGACCAGCGGCTGCGTGCTCAGCGTTTTCTCTTTGCCGGTGGAATCTTTGACGTTGAAAGTCACCTTGCTGTACCAGTCTTTCGACATCTGCGGATTGCTCAGGTTAATTTCATCCGGCAGTTTGATGTACGGCAGGTGCGCGGAAATCGTGGCACTTTCGTAGCCCGACGCGGCATCAACCTGACCGGCTTCCAGACGGGTCAGAAGACCGCCCTCGCCCGAAATCTGCTTCGGATTCTGTACATCGCCCAGCACGGCTTTTTCCAGACCCGGCTGTTTGTAGTAATTTTCGGCCAGCATCATGGTGAAAATAATGTTCTGACCCTGAGGATCGCTGACCGGATCGGTACGGCCGAACTGTAATCCGGGAGTTTGGAGCACTTTCCACCACGGCTCAGCGCCCGCTTTGCCTTCCTTTATCGCGGCAAATTTTTCGGCATATTTGCCTTTCGGATTATAAGCAATGACCATGCTGGTGCTGGCCACCGGGATTGCCTGCCCGGCCATGCCCGCTTTTTGCAGGATCTCAACCGGCCCCGGCGTTATCGAAACGAACACATCCGCCACGACTTTTTTCGACGCCAGCAAGTTCGCCATGCCGTAAGCGCCCTGCCCCTGGCCCTGATAATTGACCTTGTTCTGCTTCGCAAAATCCGGCCCCAGATATTTGTCCATTACCACGCCCATCGAACCGGCGTAGGTGACGCGAAAATCGTCAGCGGCTTGTGAAGCCTGCGCCGCCATCAGTCCTGCCATCAGCAGAAGTGTTGTCTGCATTTTTGCCATTGAAAATCCCCTTACCCTTCATCGTTATATAATTTGGGAGATAACGATAAGCCAATCTGCAAGGGAATTTCTAAATAAAGTGTAAATGAGAGAAAAATGAAAAATACCGGTAAGGCGAAACCGTTGCTTGACCTTCCCCTTGCTGGAAGGTTTATCCTCTGTTCTTAGTGAAAGTTAACCCAAGGAAAACCACTATGACCACCACCGTATTATCTCTGCAAGGCCTGTCCTGCGGGCATTGTGTGGCTTCAACGCGTAAAGCGCTCGAAGCGGTTGACGGCACCACCGCCGTTGAAGTTTCTCTGGATAAAGCCATTGTGAAAGGCGACGCCAGCAGCCAGAGCCTGATCGACGCCGTCGTAAATGCCGGATATGAAGCACAACTGCTGGAAGACGCGTCCCCAAAATCTGAGCCGCTGACCGATAAGGCGAGTGTTTTGCCGGAACCCCTGTCAGCGGCCGCGTCACCTGTTCCGGCTGAAAACCACATTCTTCAAACCTCAGCCTCTGATGACAGCGTGCAGCTGTTGCTCAGCGGTATGAGCTGCGCCAGCTGTGTCAGTAAAGTGCAGCGGGCGCTGGAAGGCGTGAACGGCGTCGAACGTGCGCGTGTCAATCTGGCGGAACGCAGTGCGCTGGTCAGCGGTGATGCTGACCAGAATGCCCTGATTGCGGCGGTTGAACGCGCGGGTTACGGCGCTGAAATCATTATTGATGAAACCAGACGCCGCGAGCGCCAGCAGCAAACGGCGCGCAGCAGCATGATCCGTTTCAGTTGGCAGGCGGCGGTCGGGCTGGCGGCGGGTATCCCGCTGATGTTGTGGGGATTGCTGGGCGGCGAAATGATGGTCACCGCCAGCAACCAGACCGGCTGGCTGATTGTCGGCCTGCTGACGCTGCTGATCATGATTGTCGCAGGCGGCCACTTCTACCGCAGCGCGTGGAAAAGCCTGATGCATGGCAGCGCCAATATGGACACGCTGGTATCACTTGGTACCGGTGCGGCGTGGATATTTTCCATTTCTGTCAGCCTCTGGCCGGATGCCTTTCCGATGCAGGCGCGGCATCTTTATTACGAAGCCAGCGTGATGATCATCGGCCTGATTAACCTCGGCCATGCGCTGGAACAACGCGGGCGTCAGCGCTCGTCACAAGCTCTGGAACGCCTGCTGGATCTCACGCCGCCGACGGCGCGCGTGGTGACTCCGGAAGGCGAAAAAACGCTGCCGCTGGCCGATGTGCAGCAGGGTATGACGCTGCGCCTGACCACCGGCGACCGCGTTCCGGTTGACGGCGAAATTCAGAGCGGCGAAGCGTGGATGGATGAAGCGATGCTGACCGGCGAACCTGTCCCGCAACAAAAATCTCAGGGCGAAAAAGTGCATGCCGGTACGCTGGTCAGAGACGGCAGCGTATTGTTCCGCGCGGATGCGATTGGCAGCCAGACCACGCTTTCTCGCATCATCAAACTGGTGCGGGAAGCGCAAAGCAGCAAACCGGAAATCGGCAAACTGGCGGATAAAATTTCTTCCGTCTTCGTTCCCGTCGTGGTGCTGATTGCCCTGTTCAGCGGTGCCATCTGGTATTTCTTCGGCCCGCAGCCGCAGCTGATGTACACGCTGGTGATCGTCACCACGGTGCTGATCATCGCCTGCCCTTGCGCACTGGGGCTCGCAACGCCGATGTCGATTACCGCCGGTGTCGGGCGCGCCGCTGAGTTGGGTGTGCTGGTTCGTGATGCCGATGCCCTGCAAAAAGCCAGTACGCTTTCGACGCTGGTTTTCGATAAAACCGGGACGCTGACAGAAGGCCAGCCGAAAGTGACGGATATTCACACCTTCGGCGGTGTCAGTGAACAGCAGGCACTGCGCTTTGCCGCCGCGCTGGAACAGGGCTCGCACCACCCGCTCGCGCAGGCGATTGTCGATAAAGCGGAGGGTCTGGCGATACCTGACGTGCAGAATTTCCGCACGCTTGGCGGGCTGGGCCTGCGCGGTGAAGCAGAAGGCAAAACGCTGCTGCTGGGGAATCAGGCGCTGATGCAGGAAAACGGCGTCGATACACAGCAGACCGATGCGCTGCTGGAAGCGATGTCTGAGCAAGGTGCAACGCCGGTGCTTCTGGCGGCAGACGGTGAAATTGCCGCGCTGTTCGCCCTGCGGGATCCGCTGCGCAGTGACAGCATTGCCGCGCTGCAACGCCTGCATCAGCTGGGTTATCAGCTGGTGATGCTGACCGGCGATAATCCGCGCACGGCACAAGCTATTGCCGCGCAGGCAGGCATCGATACGGTGATTGCCGGTGTTCGTCCGGAAGGAAAAGCCGAGGCGATTAAAGCGTTGCAGGCCAAAGGCCAGCAGGTTGCGATGATTGGCGATGGCATTAACGATGCGCCCGCACTGGCGCAGGCAGATGTCGGGATTGCAATGGGCGGCGGCAGCGATGTGGCGATTGAAACGGCGGCCATCACGCTGATGCGGCCAAGCCTGAACGGCGTTGCCGATGCACTGGCCATGTCACAGGCCACGCTGCGCAATATGAAGCAGAACCTGTTAGGCGCGTTTGTGTATAACGTGATTGGCATTCCGGTTGCCGCAGGCGTGCTCTACCCGCTGACCGGCACATTGCTCAGCCCGGTTGTCGCAGGCGCGGCGATGGCGTTGTCTTCCATTACCGTTGTCACTAACGCAAACCGCCTCTTACGCTTTACCCCGAAAAAACAAGACGTTTCCTCTGTTCGCTAAAACGCTGACGCGTTAGCATGGTCTCTCATTTTTCGGGAGACCATGCGATATGGCACAGTTTTTCAACCAGGCTTTCAGCTGGCTACGCAGGCTGTTTCCTGTCGAGTATTCATATCCTGCCATGGATATCCGGCTTCCCGGCAACCGCTCGCTGCATCTGGTCGGCAGCATTCATATGGGCACGCAGGATATGCAACCGCTGCCCGCGGCTTTGTTACGCCGCCTGCAAAAAGCCGATGCCCTGATTGTCGAAGCCGATATCAGCGGAACAGAATCCCCTTTCAGCATGTCCGGCGAATTTCCGCCTCTGGCCGATCGTCTGACCGAATCCGAATATCTCCACATTGAGCGCTTATGCGAAGAGCTTGGCGTTTCAATGTGGACGCTGAACCCGCTTCCTTCCTGGCAGGTCGCGCTGATGTTGCAGGCAACACAGGCACAGCGTCTGGGATTGCGCGGGGATTACGGCATCGACTATCAGTTGTTGCAATCGGCAAAGCAGCAAAACACGCGGGTCATCGAACTCGAAGGGCCGCAGGAACAGTTTGAACTGTTGCAGCAACTGCCCGACGGCGGCAGAGCGCTGCTCGAAGATACGCTGACACACTGGCACACCAACGCCCGATTACTGCAAACGATGATCAGCTGGTGGCTTGATGCCAAACCGGGGCTGGCGATTGAACAGCTGCCGAATACGTTCAGCAACGATCTCTACGATATTCTGATGAATCAGCGCAATGTGCGCTGGAAAAAACAGCTTTCCGAACTTCCGCCGGGAAATTACGTGGTCGCCGTAGGGGCGCTGCATTTGTATGGTGAAGGGAATCTGCCGGAATTGCTGAAAGGATAAAAAAATGGCCGGTTTTTAAGGCCGGCCAGTCAAAGAGGAATTTCATTTTTTTGTTATAGCTTCAGTACCGGCCTTTTCAGGCACAGCACCGGCGCGCACAGGGTAGCAACCTGTAGCGGGTCTTGGCAATAACCATTCATTGCTCTACTATTTCCCCTCCGCGTAATAAAGATACTTTGTTGTTAAATTTCATCAGATTGAGCTGATGACGTTTTTTCGAACAAAAAAACAAAATAAGGAGACAGGTATGACCCCTGCCGTATTGCTCCTGGAAAAAAATAAAGTCAGTTTTACCCTTCACCCGTATGAACACAGCAGCGACGAAACCAACTTTGGCGACGAGGCGGTAAAAAAGCTCGGGCTGGATGCGCGTCAGGTCTACAAAACATTGCTGGTTTCACTGAATGGCGATCCCAAAAATCTCGCCGTTGCCGTCACGCCGGTGGCATCAATGCTGGATCTGAAGAAAGTCGCCAAAGCGCTCGGCGCCAAAAAAGCCGACATGGCCGATCCCGTCATCGCCCAGCGCGTCACCGGTTATCTGGTGGGCGGCATCAGCCCCCTGGGGCAGAAAAAGCTGCTGCCGACGGTGATCGATAGCCCGGCGCAGACTTTCTCTACCATTTATGTTTCAGGTGGTAAACGCGGGCTTGATCTTGAACTTGCGGCAGGCGATCTTTGCCGCTTACTGAAAGGCCAGTTTGCTGAGATCGCAAAAGCCGACTGACCGGATCGACTGGTTCCCTACACGCATTTCCTATATGCACAAATAAGACAGGTTCATCTGCTATGACCGACAATACGGCCACGCCAGACAGCCCGCAGAAAGACGCAGTCAAAAAGACTGCGTTTTCTATTCTGGCGGCGATCAGCGTTTCTCATCTGCTCAATGACATGATTCAGTCGCTGATTCTGGCGATCTATCCGTTGCTGCAAAACGAATTCTCACTCAGCTTTACTCAGATTGGCCTGATCACGCTGACGTATCAGATTACCGCGTCGCTGCTACAACCGCTGATTGGTTATTACACCGATAAACATCCGCAGCCATATTCGTTGCCTGTCGGCATGGGCTTTACGCTGTCTGGTTTGCTTTTGCTAGCCGTGGCGCAAAGTTTCCCGGTGGTGCTGCTGGCCGCCGCGCTGGTCGGTACAGGTTCGTCAGTGTTCCATCCTGAATCGTCCCGCGTGGCGCGTATGGCTTCCGGCGGACGCCACGGGCTGGCGCAATCGCTGTTCCAGGTCGGCGGGAATTTCGGGGCATCGCTTGGCCCGTTGCTGGCGGCGTTAATCATCGCGCCCTACGGTAAAGGCAACGTCGCGTGGTTCTCGCTGGCGGCGCTGCTCGGCATTGTCGTTCTGCTGCAAATCAGTAAGTGGTATCGCCAGCAGCATCTGATGGCGAAAAAGCGCGGACCGGTGAAAAATACCGTGACCTTGTTGCCGCGTAAAACTGTGGCGATGTCGTTGGGGATTTTACTGGTGCTGGTGTTCTCGAAGTATTTTTACCTGACCAGCCTGAGCAGTTACTACACCTTCTATCTGATTCATAAATTTGGTGTTTCCGTACAGAATGCGCAAATCCATCTGTTCGTTTTCCTGTTTGCCGTGGCAGCCGGAACCATTATCGGCGGTCCGGTTGGGGATAAGATTGGGCGCAAATACGTCATATGGGCGTCAATTCTCGGCGTCGCGCCATTTACCCTGCTTTTGCCGCACGCCAATCTGATGTGGACCAGCGTTCTCAGCGTCATTATCGGCGTGATTCTGGCCTCGGCGTTTTCGGCAATTCTGGTGTTTGCCCAGGAACTGATGCCGGGAAAAGTCGGTATGGTTTCGGGGCTATTCTTTGGCCTGGCGTTCGGCATGGGCGGCCTTGGCGCTGCGGTGCTGGGCTATGTGGCGGACAGAACCAGCATCGAGCTGGTTTATCAAATTTGTGCCTTCCTGCCATTGCTGGGGATACTGACGGCATTCCTGCCAAATATTGAACGTAAACAAGCCTGAAGCATTCCCTTCCACTGCCGATAATGATTTATCGGCAGCAAAAAAAGCCGTTGCCTCTTGAGATTCGCCCGCGAAAACCCATTTAAATCTCCCGTTCGAATTTTTTTTTCGGTCTGTCGTGCATTTAGCGCAAAAAAGGCCAAAAAATACCAACGCGTAAACGATTTTTACCATAAACTTAGAAACAATCTGCAACACATTTGTGCCATGCATAACCAGAAGGAGACTGAATGCATCATTCTACGCCTCTCATCACTACCATCGTCGGCGGTCTGGTACTCGCTTTCCTGTTAGGAATGCTCGCCAACCGCCTGCGAATATCCCCTCTGGTTGGCTATCTCGCCGCAGGCGTGCTGGCCGGTCCTTTTACACCGGGCTTTGTTGCTGATACTTCACTTGCACCGGAGCTGGCCGAAATCGGCGTGATATTGCTGATGTTTGGCGTCGGTTTGCATTTTTCCATGAAAGATTTACTCGCGGTAAAGTCGATAGCCATTCCCGGCGCTGTAGCGCAAATCGCGGTAGCGACGCTGCTTGGGATGGGTTTATCGCGTTTACTCGGCTGGGACATGGCGACCGGGCTGGTGTTTGGCCTCTGCCTGTCCACCGCCAGTACCGTAGTTCTGCTGCGTGCGCTGGAAGAACGGCAACTCATTGAAAGTCAGCGCGGGCAAATCGCCATCGGCTGGCTGATTGTCGAAGATCTGGTGATGGTACTGACGCTGGTTTTGTTACCAGCATTCAGCAGCATGCTCGAAAGCAACCACGCCAGCATTACCGGCCTGCTGACTGAACTGGCGATTACTATCGGCAAAGTCATTGCCTTTATGGTGCTGATGATGGTTGTCGGCCGCCGCGTGGTGCCCTGGATCCTGGCAAAAACCGCCAGCACCGGTTCACGCGAGCTGTTCACGCTGTCGGTTCTGGCACTGGCACTGGGCATCGCCTACGGCGCGGTAGAATTCTTCGACGTGTCGTTTGCACTGGGCGCGTTCTTCGCCGGGATGGTGCTGAACGAATCCGAACTCAGCCAGCGCGCCGCGCACGATACGTTACCGCTGCGTGATGCTTTCGCCGTGCTGTTCTTTGTGTCGGTCGGCATGTTGTTTGACCCGATGATTCTGGTGCGCGAACCGCTGACAGTCGTCGCTACGCTGGCGATTATTGTGTTCGGCAAGTCGATTGCCGCCTTCTTACTGGTGAAGATGTTCGGGCATTCGCGGCGCACGGCGCTGACGATTTCAGTCAGTCTCGCGCAGATTGGTGAATTCGCCTTTATCCTCGCAGGTCTGGGTATTTCGCTGGGGCTGCTGTCTGAGCATGGCCGCAATCTGGTTCTGGCGGGCGCAATCTTATCGATTATGTTTAACCCGCTGCTGTTCAGTTTGCTGGAAAAATATCTGGAAAAAACCGAGACCATCGAAGATCAGAGCGTTGAAGAAGCGGTGGAAGACGAAAAACAGATCCCGTTTGATCTGTGCAATCACGCCCTGCTGGTCGGTTATGGCCGCGTGGGAAGCCTGCTTGGCGAGAAGCTTCAGGCTGCCGGTATTCCGCTGGTGGTGATTGAAAATTCGCGTCCGCGCGTCGAAGCATTGCGCGATCAGGGAATAAGCACGGTGCTGGGGAATGCCGCCAATCAGGAAATTATGGATCTGGCGCGTCTTGACTGTGCCCGCTGGCTGCTGGTGACGATTCCGAACGGTTATGAAGCCGGTGAAATCGTCGCATCAGCCCGCGCAAAACGGCCCAATATTGAGATCATCGCCCGTGCGCACTATGACGATGAAGTCACCTACATCATGGAGCGCGGCGCGGACCGTGTGGTGATGGGCGAGCGTGAAATCGCCAACAGCATGATCGATATGCTGCAAATAGACACCCTGACCGAAGACCAGAAACGGCCATTTTGCCCCATCTGATTCTTTCTGAATGCCGGGCGCAGTACTTTTGCTGCGCCCGTCCCCTTCCCGCACAAATTTCCCTTTAACTTGCGCAACATAAAAAGAACCAAATCAGATCGTTTCGCGGTATCCTCTTTTTATGCCAAAAATTGACCGGTACTGCGATGTTGCTATCCCATCTGGAAACGTTGAACATTTTGAGCACGCCGGTCTGGGTTGTCTCATTACATAACCAGCAAATTCTTTTCGCCAATACAGCGGCCAGAAAACTTGCGGGTAACAGTTTGCTTGGTCCCCTGCGCAACGGTCAGTTTTCGGCCCGGTCTTTGCAATCCCTCGAGTCCTATCTGCCACATCTGAAAAAAGGCGATCAGGTGATTGAAATCTGGACCATCCACAAAGAAGGTCGTGCCTTCCCTCTGAGCTGTCGTCTTTCTCTGGCACAGTTTGGCTTGCAGGAACAGGTCATCGTGTTCGAAGGCACGCATACCTCTGCGGCCAATGTTCCGGCACCCGGTTCATTCCTGAGCGAAGCCCGACCTTACCGCCGTGATCAGAGCGGTTTCTATGAACGATTTTTCCAGACCAACACCGCGCCGATGCTGCTGATTGACCCGGACAATAACGGGCAAATTGTGGATGCAAATCTGGCGGCGACACGATTCTATGGCTATTCACGCGATGAAATGTGCATGAGACACACATGGGAAATTAATGCGATGGGGCAGGATGTATTACCCGTGATGCATGAAATCGCGCGTTTGCCCGGCGGGCATAAGCCGCTGACGTTTATGCACAAACTGGCAGACGGCAATCTGCGTCATGTGCAGACCTATGCCGGCCCGGTGGACGTGGATGGCGTGCGGCTGATGCTGTGCATCATTCATGATATTACCGAGCAAAAGCGCCTTGAGCAGGAGCTGGAACACGCGGCGCTCCGTGATCCGCTGACCGGGCTGGGCAACCGCCGCCAGTTTATGCAGTTGGTGGAAAACGCGCGGACGCAAAACCCGCAGCGAACGCATAATTTCAGTCTGATGCTGGTGGATGCCGATCACTTCAAGACGATTAATGATCAGCACGGTCATAACAAAGGCGATGATGCGCTGGTAATGCTGGCGCGAACGCTGGAAACGGGGATCCGCGAAAGCGATACTGTGTTTCGCTGGGGTGGCGAGGAGTTTCTGATTTTGCTGCCGCTGACCGGCCTGGAAGGCGCATTACATGTCGCTGAGACGCTGCGCTTAGCCGTGGAAGGATTTACGCACAATGATTTACCTGCAATGACCGTGAGCGTCGGCGTGGTGCAGTATGAAACGGGGGAAGACTTCACCCGGCTGTTTAAACGTGTGGATGACGCGTTATATCGCGCGAAAACGTCAGGCAGGAATCAGGTTCAGGCGGGCTGAAAAAAAGGGCGGAGGTTCAAATCCCCCCGCCCTTTTCACTTCCCGTTCCCGGCCACGTTTATCGTTCCCAGTAACTTTCTTCCAGACTGTCTTCACGTTCCGGCAATCCTCGCGTCAGACGCGGAGAATGCTGATTCAGTACCTGATAGCTGACGCGGTTGGCATATTTGCACACCTGCGCCAGCGAGGAATACGTCAGATACTCACGGGCGTGTTTGCTGGAATTCGGCACAGAAGTACGGTGGAAACCGTTAGCCGCAATGTCATGCAGCAGCGCAGACAGCGCGCCATCGCCCGCCCCGTTGGTATTCATGATTTTTTCCGGCCCGCCCATATACGGCGCGATATGCGAATAAATTTTCATTGGCTGCTGGCAGCAGTCGCGGCGCATGGCGCGGCTGAATTCATACTGGTTGAATTCAGCAATTGCGCCCGGCAGCAGCGGATGCTGCGTGGTGCGCTTGAATTCCTCTTCGGTATAACTCGCCATAAATAAGCCGTTCGGTCCGGCGGTACACAACACCAGATCCACCCACTCCAGAGCCTTGTCGGCGGCCATCAGCGGGTCTTTAAGACCAGTCAGTGCGAAACCCTCGTCTTCGTTCATCGCCAGAATCGAAACGTGATCACGCAGGAAATCACGCCAGGCCTGAGGATCATCGGCAATGACGTATTGCGTACCGAGCGTTAAGACCACCGGCACCTGATGTTTTTTCGCGTATTCAATCGCCTGCATCGTAGCTTCCGGCATCGGTTCGCCGGGTTTGCTGCGTAACAGATAGGACGTCAGCAGCAGCGCGGACGCCCCGGCAATGACCTCTTCCGGCACGCTTGAGGCGTGCAGTTCGTTCATTTTGCCCGGACTGATGGCAAACGTACGCTCGCCGGTATCGCTTATCAGCGTGAAGCAGCGGCCAATTGCGCCATCCACGCCTTGCAGGTAATTGAGATCAACACGGCTGGAGGTGTTACAAAGATACCGGTAGGCGTAATCGCCAATCTTCACGTTGCTGCACATCACGCCGAGCAGGACGGAACGGTCATCGGCCAGCACGGAGTAGTTGTGCAAGGTATTGCCGACGGTACCGCCCGCAAACTGATGAGAAATGAGATCATGACTTCTCAGTTCCTGATAAAGCGCTTCCGACATTTCATCATTCAGAATGTTGGATTCGCCGGGCGTCAGCCCGTAGCGGGCCACAAAACTTTCATCAACGCGCGCTTCAATATCGACCATGGTCTGGTCGATACCCACGATATAAGACGCGCCGCCTTCGGATTCCGGCTGCATCTCCTGCAACATGGAGTCACGCAATAAGGGGTCACGTGCGCTGACCGGAAAATAGTGTTTAGACTTACGTTTACCAGGAAATTTCATTCATTGTTCTCGGGAAATTCAAAAAGCTCAGGCTTCAGTCAGAAGTGCTGAGTGACCAGCTGTTGCAGCAAATCGATATGCTCGGGCTGGTCGTTTAAGGCGTCAATATATTCGAAGCGCTCTCCGCCTGCATGAATAAAAATCTCACGGTTCTCTTCTTTGATTTCTTCCAGCGTCTCCAGACAGTCCGCCGCAAAGCCCGGGCAGATAATCTGAATGTGCTTAACGCCCTGAGCCGGAAGGCCTTTCAGCGTTTCATCGGTATACGGCGTCAGCCAGGGTTCGCGGCCAAAGCGCGACTGAAACGTCAGCATAATTTTGCCGGCGGGAAGTTGCAGCGCCTCGGTCAGCGCCTGCGCCGTTTCATGGCAGCGTTTTTCATAATCATCGCCTTCCGCTACAAAACGTTTCGGTATCCCGTGGAAGGACAATACCAGACGATCCGGTTCACCATGCTGAGCAAATGAACGTTCGATGCTGGCTTTCAGCGCAGAAATGTACGCCGGATGCGTGGCGTAATCGCGGATAAAGCTCAGGGAAGGCAGGCGACGCCGGGATTTCAGCACACGCGCCACGCCGTCAAAAACGGCCGCGCTGGTGGAACAGGAATATTGCGGATACAGCGGCAGAACCACCATTTTCGTTACGCCCTGCGCCAGCAATTTTTCAATCGGCTCTTTCATGCCCGGCTTGCCATAACTCATCGCCAGTTCCACCGGCGTCCCCGGCAGACGCTCTGCCAGTGCCTTTTGCTGACGGCGGCTGAACACCATCAGAGGCGAACCTTCTTCCATCCAGACCGCTTTATACAGTTTAGAAACGCGCGGAGAGCGCAGGGGCAAAATCACGAAATTCAGAATAGGCCACCACAGCAGACGTGGGGTATCCACAACGCGGATATCACTCAAAAACTCAGCCAGATATTTTTTAACGGCCTGCGGAGTTGGTGCTTCCGGTGTCCCGAGATTGACCAGAAGGACACCGAATTTGGTCTGCGTCATGCGGAATTTCCTAAATTGAAGGCCCTGAAGCCAGTGTGAAAAGATGGGCGCCGCCGTTTAACTGAGACATGGCAAAGTGGCGCACGTCATTGTAACGAAAACAAAGACAATCGGAACAACGGCAATAGCTATCAATGCGAATTGTTATTAATTACCCGTCATACTTCGGGTTGCAGAAAAACAAACGGGGCGACCGAAGTCACCCCGTGATAGTGCAGAACTTGTGAGAATTAGCCTAAAATTTTAGCCAGTTCATCACGTACTGCGGAAACCTGCTGTGTACCGTCGATTTTGACGTATCGGGTGTTACCCGCAGCGGCTTCTTTGCTGTAGTAGGAAATCAGCGGCTCAGTCAGCTCATGGTATTCCACCAGACGTTTACGCACGGTTTCTTCCTGATCGTCTTTACGGGTGATCAGTTCTTCGCCAGTGACATCGTCTTTGCCTTCAACTTTCGGCGGGTTGTACTGGATGTGATACACACGGCCAGAGCCCGGGTGTACACGACGGCCAACGATACGGTCAACGATCAGTTCATCCGGCACATCGAACTCCAGCACGTAATCCACGCTGATGCCTGCGTCTTTCATGGCGTCAGCCTGCGGGATCGTGCGCGGGAAACCGTCTAACAGGAAACCTTTACGGCAATCTTCCTGCTGAATACGTTCTTTCACCAGTGCGATAACCAGTTCATCGGTGACCAGTTTACCGGCATCCATAATCTCTTTTGCTTTCTTGCCGAGCTCACTTCCGGCCTTCACAGCGGCGCGCAACATATCACCGGTAGAAATCTGAGGAATACCAAATTTCTCCATGATGAATTGAGCCTGAGTACCCTTACCTGCGCCCGGAGCGCCCAGCAGAATGATACGCATTGCGTAAATCCCCTTGCATGTAATTATTATGAATCTCGAAAACCGGTCAACCATACCATTCTGAGCACTTTTGCTCAAGGAACAACCCCTGCGGGCACCGGGTTAACGCAACGGAAAACGCAGCGGCCATAAAAAAAGGGCCTCGTTTTCACGATGCCCTTTTCAGTGTTATTTCAGCCAATTATGCCTGCAACAGCGTATTCATGCGGCGGATAAACAGGTTTGGATCTTCCAGCGTACCGCGCTCAGCAAACAGCGCCTGATCGAGCAGCAGTTCAATCCATTCGCTGAACTGGTCTTCGTCAGCCACATCAGACGCGCGTTTCACCAGCGCGTGTTCCGGGTTCAGCTCAAAGATGTATTTCACTTCCGGCGCGTCCTGACCGGCAGCGGCGAACAGTTTTGCCATCTGCGTGGTCATTTCATCGGCACCGGTGGTGACGATAGCTGGCGTGTCGGTCAGACGGTGCGTTAGACGCACTTCTTTCACGCGATCGCCCAGCAGCGTTTTCACACGTTCAACGAACGGCTCCAGCGCTTTCTCAGCTTCTTTCTGCTCTTCGCTTTCGTCAGCCAGTTTGTCGAGCGTGTCGTCGGCTTTGCTGACGGACTGGAAGGTTTTGCCATCGAACTCAGTCAGATAGCTCATCATCCATTCGTCGATGCGGTCAGACAGCAGCAGAACTTCAATGCCTTTTTTGCGGAACAGTTCCAGGTGCGGGCTGCTCTTCGCCGCGGCATAGCTGTCAGCGGTGATATAATAAATCTTGTCCTGACCTTCCACCATGTTCGCCACATACTCTTCCAGCGACAGTGTTTGCGCGCTGTTGTCATTGCGGGTGCTGGCGAAACGCAGCAGTTTGGCGATCGCTTCTTTGTTCGCGCCGTCTTCTGCCGGGCCTTCTTTCAATACCAGACCAAACTGTTTCCAGAATTGCAGGTATTTTTCGTTGTCGTCTTTGGCCAGTTTTTCCAGCATTTGCAGAACACGCTTGGTCAGCGCGCTGCGCAGGTTCTGGGTAATACGGCTGTCCTGAAGGATTTCACGCGAAACGTTCAGCGGCAGATCGTTGGAATCTATCAGGCCCCGCACGAAACGCAGGTAGTTCGGCATGAACTGCTCGGCTTCGTCCATGATGAACACGCGCTGAACATAGAGTTTCAGGCCGTGTTTGTGATCACGGTTCCACATGTCCCATGGCGCCTGCGAAGGGATGTACAACAGGCTGGTGTATTCCTGTTTACCTTCAACGCGGTTATGGCTCCAGCTCAGCGGATCGCTGAAGTCATGGGAAATGTGTTTGTAGAATTCTTTATATTCTTCATCGGTGACTTCGGCTTTACCACGGGTCCACAAAGCCTGCGCTTTGTTGATTTGCTCCCAGGTCACGGTGCCGTCTTCTTCGTTGCGGGTTTCGACTTCAACCGGCAGCGCAATGTGGTCGGAATATTTGCTGATGATGGAGCGCACGCGCCAGTCATCCAGGAACTCGTCCTGATCTTCACGCAGGTGCAGGGTAATTTCGGTCCCGCGATCGGCTTTTTCGATGTCTGCCAGGGTGTACTCGCCTTCACCGGCGGATTCCCAGAACACGCCTTCATCAGCGCTGGCGCCCGCCGCACGGGTACGCACGGTCACTTTGTCTGCCACGATGAAGGCAGAGTAGAAGCCCACACCAAACTGGCCGATCAGCTGGCTGTCTTTAGCCTGTTCTGAACCGACAGATTGCAGGAAAGCCTTGGTGCCGGATTTCGCGATAGTCCCGAGGTTGTCGATGACTTCATCGCGGGTCATCCCGATGCCGTTATCGCTCAGCGTCAGGGTGCGTTTTTCTTTATCAAACGCCAGACGCACATGCAGCTCGCCGTCGCCTTCATACAGTTCAGGCGTAGACAGCGCACGGAAGCGCAGTTTGTCAGCGGCATCGGAAGCGTTAGAGATTAACTCGCGCAGGAAAATTTCTTTGTTTGAATACAGAGAATGGATCATCAGATGAAGCAGTTGTTTTACTTCAGACTGGAACCCGCGTGTCTCTTGTCCTTTCATACTCATCAAATTACCTCAATCCAGATACTGTTAGTGACCAAATCAGACGTTGAGGAGTAAGTGGGGTTATGGACCGGGGTTTTCAAGCATAAGGGAAAATTTTTAAGAAGAAATGCAGAGGGATAGCAGAAATTAAGCCGGGGCAGCAAGGTGCGCCCGGCGATAATAGTCAGAACCGGAAGGGATTGCGTCCGGCGAGGGAATGCGACAGCGTGGTGCCGTCAACCATATCCAGTTCGCCGCCGACCGGCACACCGTGCGCGATACGGCTCGCCAGCACGCCATACTGGCCGCACATTTCTGCGATGTAGTTAGCGGTCGCTTCACCTTCAACCGTCGGGTTAGTCGCCAGAATCACTTCCTGAATGTTTTCACTCTCAAGACGCTCTTCCAGACGGCCTAAACCAATATCGTCCGGCCCGATGCCATCCAGCGGTGACAGGTGGCCCATCAGCACAAAATAGCGACCGGAAAACTGACCGGTTTGTTCTATCGCGTGAATGTCCGCCGGGCTTTCGACCACGCAAATCTGGCCGTTCTCTTTACGCCGTGGATTGGCGCAAATCGTACAGATTTCCTGCTCGGTAAAAGTACGGCAATCGGCACAGTGACCGATTTCAGACATGGCGCGCGTTAAAGACTGCGCCAGCCGCATTCCGCCGCTGCGATCACGTTGCAGCAGCTGGAATGCCATACGCTGCGCTGACTTCGGGCCAACGCCCGGCAGGCAACGCAACGCCTCCATTAAAGATTCAAGGAGAGGGCTGGTTTGCATCAGAATGGCATCTTAAAGCCTGGTGGCAATTGCATGCCGCCAGACACCGCTGCCATTTTTTCTTTCTGAGTTTCGTCGATACGACGAGCCGCATCGTTGAACGCCGCAGCGATCAGATCTTCCAGCATGTCTTTATCGTCTTCCAGCAGGCTTGGATCGATTTCAACGCGACGCACGTTGTGCGCACCGTTGATGGTGATTTTCACCAGGCCAGCGCCTGATTCACCGGTGACTTCCAGCTGAGCGATTTCCGCCTGAGCTTGTTGCATTTTTTCCTGCATTTGCTGGGCCTGTTTCATCAGGTTACCAATGCCGCCTTTTCCAAACATAGTCTTCTCTCTCAGCAATGGCCGCGTCACAACCGCGGCGTTTAAATAGGGCGAATACTTTCTTCATCCAGCTCTGCATCGAAGAAACGACGCAAAGTCTGAATGTTGTTATCCGCAATAATAGACTGACGCGCCTGCGCCAGCTTTTCTTCATAAATGGCCTGACGCCATTCCAGCGGCGTTTTCACCGCCAGATTATCATCTTCCACTACGGTCAGTTCAACCGGAGTCTGATGCAGTGCCGATAAGGCATCCGACAGTACTTTCTGCGCCGACGGTGAATTCAGGTGCTTTTGCGATGAACGCAGATGCAGGCAAATTTTGCCCGGCTCGGGTTGCTCACAAAATGCATTCAGTGCCAGCTGTTGTACCAGTTTTGGCATTGGCATCTGGCTAATCTGAGCGGCCCATGCGTCACGTTCAATAGCTTCTTCGGCGAGACGCGAAGCCAGTTCCGGCGATTTTTCATGTTCCAGCGCGGCACGTAATGCTTTTGGCGTGGCGACCGGTTCCGGCGCTTCTTCCGGTTCGTTCTGCGCAACCCAGCGGTACGCCTCTTCTTTTACCGGCGCAGCGGGTTCTTTCTTCACGCTGGCCATTGTCTGCGCACGTTCAGTCACCGAAGCGAGGCGCTCCAGTGCTGAATTTGCCGGCCGCGCTTTTCCTGGCGCTGCCGGCTCAGCTTTTTTTGGGGTGGTACTCCCCTGCCTGAGCAACTGAGTTCGCGCCTGCAAAAGCTGGGCGGTGGTGTCCGGCATCTGCGCCGGTTCCGCATTGCCCTGCGACGGCGATGACGAATAATTCTGTGGAGCTTGCGGAGCCTGAGGCGCGTTGTACGGCGCGGCGGACTGCGCCGGTGCCTGTGGTGGAACGTACGCAGGAGCCGCCACCGGCTGAGGCGCCGGTTCTGCAATAATGACTTTCGGATGGAAGGCCAGCGCGCGCAGCAACGTCATTTCAACGCCCATGCGTTTGTCCGGCGCATACGCCAGCTCTTTGCGGCCAATCAGTAATGTCTGGTAGTAAAGCTGGACGTCGGCTGGTGGAATCACCCGCGCCAGCTCACGCAAACGTTGTTCGATCGCGGCGTAATGGTTGTCGAGGACGGAAGGTAACAGCTGAACCATCGCAATGCGGTGCAGTAATGCCAGCGTTTCCACCAGCAGATTTTCCCAGTCCACGCCACGCGATGCGGCCTGTTCCACCTGCGCCATCATCTGGCCGCCGTCCGCACTGACCAGCGCTTCAAGCATGGCCAGCGGCTGTTCGTCGTCAAGCGTACCGAGCATCTGCGCTACGGTTTCTGTCGTCACCGCGCCCTGCCCCATGGCGATGGCCTGGTCGGTAAGGCTCAGCGCATCACGCATACTGCCGTCCGCCGCGCGAGAAAGCAGTTGAAGCGCACGCGGTTCAGTCGTGATGGTTTCTTCAGTTAAAACGTGTTCGAGCTGTTTGCGGATCTGTTCAGCGTACAGCGCCTTCAGATGGAACTGCAAACAACGCGATAAAATAGTGACCGGTAATTTTTGCGGATCGGTGGTCGCCAGCAGGAATTTCACGTGCTCCGGCGGCTCTTCGAGCGTCTTCAACAGTGCATTAAAGCTGTGGCGCGAGAGCATGTGGACTTCGTCAATCAGGTAAACTTTGAAGCGGCCACGGGCCGGTGCGTATTGCACGTTATCCAGCAATTCGCGGGTATCTTCAACTTTGGTGCGGGAAGCGGCGTCGATTTCGATCAGGTCAACAAAACGGCCCTGCTCGATTTCGCGGCAGTTATCACAAACGCCACAAGGTGTGGACGTGATGCCCGTTTCGCAGTTAAGCCCTTTCGCCAGCAAGCGGGCAATAGTGGTTTTCCCCACGCCGCGGGTACCGGAAAACAGGTAAGCGTGATGGATGCGCCCGAGCGACAGGCCATTAGCCAGTGCGGTCAGCACATGTTCCTGTCCGACGACGTCGGCAAAAGTTTGGGGGCGCCACTTACGGGCAAGAACCTGATAGCTCATTAATACCGGGAAAGTCAGGGGATCATGAAGGCAATGCTATCACAGCCTCGCCTGAGCAGGCGAGGCTTGTCTGGATCAATGCCCGTCGAAAGAAACCAGGCTGTAGCAGTTGATGCTTAAATCGTTGAGGCGTTTTTCACCGCCGAGTTCCGGCAGGTTGATGATGAAAGCGGCGTCGGTTACTTCCCCACCCAGACGGCGGATCAGTTTCGCGGTGGCTTCAATCGTGCCACCTGTTGCCAGCAAATCGTCGATCACCAGAATTTTTTCGCCAGGCTGAATAGCATCGACGTGGATTTCAAGGCTGTCAGTACCGTATTCAAGATCATACGTTTCGCTGATAGTTTTACGCGGTAATTTACCTGGCTTGCGAACGGGGACAAAACCCACGCCCAGAACCAGGGCAACCGGTGCGCCAAACAGGAAACCCCGTGCTTCGGTGCCGACCACTTTGGTCACACCGGCGTCGCGGTAACGATCGGCCAGTAACTGAATGCTTGCAGCATAAGCTTTCGGGTCTTCCAGCAAGCTGGTGACGTCACGGAACAGTATGCCTGGCTTAGGATAGTCAGGGATGGTCTTAATACTGTCTTTAATAAACTGTAGCTGCTGTGCGGTAGCGGTCATAATGTTAATTGCCTGATAAAGCTGCTGTTCATACTTAAACGCGGGCGGTCAAATGTCCCCCGTCACGCTCATATAAAGCATGCCGTTTAAGGAAGGAAATTGGGAGCGCACCGACGTACGAGATGCCCAAATCTATGCAAAGCTGCTTTAAAAAGCAACCCGCAGCCGGACATGATCACCTTTTTTATTGCTCAAGGTCAACCACTGGTAATCGCCACATCATGATCAGCAACATAAACATCATGCAGACCAATAAAATACGCACCCATAATAGCGGGACAAAATAAATCGAAATGGCGAAAGTCACTGCGATCAGGATCACTGCTTTGGGTTTTGCCCCTTTTGGCAACGCACGATGTTGCTGCCAGTGGCGAAGGTAACCGCCAAACCATGAACGATAGAGTAACCACTGGTGGAAACGTGGCGATGATCGGGCGAAACACCAGGCGGCGAGCAGCAAAAAAGGCGTCGTTGGTAGCAACGGCAAGACGACACCCAGTGTGGCCAGCACGACACATACCCAGCCACCGATAATCAACAGAACACGTTTCATGGAGAGGTTAAGGTTTTAGAATGAGGAAAGATGTGTCCCAGTGTAAACAAGTGTGAGATTGCTGTCATATCCGGGTGAGACTTGTATCGCCGGGGGTTACAGGTAAGCTAGGCGCGTCATCCAAGGAGAGTCGCCGTGAGCACAGAACGAATTTTACATGTCCTTGATCAGCAGATAGAAACGCTGGCGCGGGAAATTGAGCCGATTGGCCACGTTTCGGCTTCTCAGGCGCGCTTTGATGTCGCCCTGTTTTCAACCAAAGGCACCCGTCTGCGGGATTATCTGGCTGAAATAAAAATCAATTTGCAGCAACTGAATCAGGAAGTTGTCGAAAAGCGTTCAGCGCAGGTGGCTTTTATTGCCGAACGACTGGTGGCGCAAATTACCGCCATGCAGCGCGAACTGGCGACGCAAACATTGCGGAAAACGCACCAGACGCCGGAACGCAAAAGCCATGATAACTATACGCGACTGGCGGAAACTCAGCAGTTTGAGCGCCGTCTGGTGGCAATGATTGAAGACCGGGAAACGACGCTCGGACAACTGGCTACTTTCGCCGATCAGCAGCGGGTACAGAAAGAACTGGCTGCACTGGAAGGCCGTCTGATGCGTTGTCGTCAGGCGCTGGCTAAAATTGAGAGACAAATCGAGCGTCAGGAAAAAGGTTTTTGAATCTTTATCACATTTTTTGAATCCGGCATTCAGAGCCCGCCTTTTCTTATCTATAATGATAAGTCCAAAACCTGCTTCTAATAATGTTGGCCAATATGTCAGTAGAAAATGCGCCCCCCGAACTTCAGCTTGCTGTCGATCTGATTTACCTGCTTGAGTGCAATGAAATTGCGCCCGAGACGGCTCTTGCAGCACTGGAAATCGTTCAGCGTGATTATCAGGAAAAGCTGAAAAACAGCAAAAACACGCTTTCTATCAGTTATCTCTAAGCCGTCCGCCCGGCTGCCTGTTTCAGGGGAATTCGTCGCTTTCCCCTGAATTGTCCGGCGGTAATCAGCTCTGCGGCAGCGCGTCCGGTTCATCTCCCGGTTGTCTCAGCGACCGCTTCAGTTCCTGCACTTCATTCCCGTCCTGGTTATGCAAATACACTTCCAACTGATTGAAGGCGATATTGATGTCGTTTTCGCGGCAAAGTTTATCAATGCTGCGGTTAAGCTCATCGACGGTATAACTGCGATCCCCCAGTTCACGGACATAAACCCGCAGTTCGTGATCCAGCGTGCTGGCACCGAAATTCAGGAAAAACACCAGCGGCGAAGGATCACTCATCACGCGCGGATTCTCATGCGCCGCTTGCAATAAGATCTCTTTCACTTTGTCGAGATCGGATCCGTAGGCCACACCGATTTTGATCAGCACACGGGTCACGGTGTCGCTCAGCGACCAGTTGATCAGCCGCTCAGTAACGAATGCTTTGTTCGGGATGATCACTTCTTTGCGGTCAAAGTCGATAATCGTCGTCGCGCGGATACGGATGCGGCTGACCGTGCCCGAGAACGTACCGATAGTAACGGTATCGCCAATACGCACCGGGCGTTCAAACAATATGATCAGACCCGATACGAAGTTGGCGAAAATCTCCTGCAAACCAAAGCCCAGCCCGACCGACAGTGCTGCCACCAGCCACTGCAATTTATCCCAGGAAACGCCGAGCGATCCGAGTGCAGTTATAGCGCCAATCACCGTAATCGAATAAGTCAGGATCGTGGTGATGGCGTACGACGTCCCCTGCCGCAGCTGGAGGCGCGAAAGCACCACAACTTCCAGCAATCCCGGCAAGTTGCGCGTTAAAACATACGCCACTATCACCGCCAGGAATCCAAGCAATAAATTCCCCAGTGTGACCGTTTGTTGCGTCACGGTTCCGGCCACTGTGCCGGAGTAATGCCACAGTGAAATGCTGTCGAGATAGGAAATCACCGTCAGTAAATCAGACCAAATCCAGTAAAACACGGTGGCAAAGATGAAGAACAACACCATGGTGGTCAGCCGCAAAGACTGCTGGTTAATCTGATCCAAGCCCAGCGGCGGCTCTTCTTCTACCGGTTCACTCCCTTCCGCGCCCTCTTTCGCAGCGGCAGTCTGCCGCCTTGCCAGCGCACGGCGATAAGCCAGCCGTCGCGCCGCCACACTCAGTCCTCGCAGCGCGGTGAGATACATGATGTTCCAGAAAATCAGCAGATAAAGGCTGTCAATCCAGCGACCTGCAAGACGTAGCGTGGTGTAGAAGTAGCCGGTGACGACCAGCCCTGTCAGGAAAACCGGTGCCAGCGCAATAGCCGTGACCATCACGAGACGAATGCTGTGAGAATCTTTTTCACGCCAGCCGTCGCGGGCAATCGGGAAGACCAGCACGCTCAGCGCCAGTAAGGTCAGGAATATCACTATCTGCCCGATGATGTCGTCCACCAGCCCCAGCGGCGCTTTTTCACCGCGTACCGACCAGAAGATCAGCGGCAACATCACCAGGCTCAGGCGGATCACCGAACGCCGGTAATGTGCGCATGTGGCAACCGGCGTATTAAAGTGGCGTTCATTAATGCCGCCCGGTTTGAGCATCCGGTAGCAAAAGCCCATCACAAACTGGAAGACGGCCAGCCGCTGCGCCAGCGTCCATAAAAAATCACTCGAATCAATATCGCATTGTGAAAGCCAGTAGCCGATGCCCAGCGTCAGAAACACACCCGGCAGCACATTGAGCGCGAGAAGAATCAGCGCCTGCGGCGTGTGCAGCTGGCTGTCACGCTTGAGTTGCCCGACATCATTACTCAGAGATTCGATGCGCTGGTTGATATATTTCCGGCGCCAGAGTAAAAGCAGAATGACCAGTAAAACCGGGATCGTGGCGGGCAATGAATGCAGCGCGCCCATCATCAGCTCGCCGCGCGGGAAATTAAAACTCAGACTGCTCAGCTGGTTTTTCACATCGTCAGGCAGCGACTTTATGAATTCCCAGTTCATCGGTTTGTTGCTGCTCACCCAGAAAATCTGCTGCGTCAGCGTTTCGGTCAGCGACTGGTTAATACTTATCAGTTGCTGCTGGTTAATCTGCAAATTGATTGCCAGAGAAAGCTGATTGCCGAGCTGTTTATTCAGTTGATCGAGCAGTTCACGGCGCATGTCCACAATTTGATCGAGCGCGTCGCTGATATCTTCGTTAATGTTTTCTTTGCTGGTGGCGACGACGCCCTGAATGTAACTGTCGCCCTGGAATAACGCGTCACGCTGCTGGTTAATGGTGAACTGTTCAAGGCGTAAATCGGCAATGTGCGCACTCATGTCAGTGATCAGGCCGGACGGCGGAATAGTATTTTGCTGTTGCTGATACAGGATCCGCGAAAGCAATAAGCTGCCTTTCAGTACGGTAATTTGCTCTTTAAGATCATGCTCGGCCTGCGCAGAACGGTCGAGCCAGTTTTTTACCGTGATATTTTTCTGAACCAGCTGGTTGCCCTCTTCCGTGGCGGCAATCAGACGTTCGCTGAGCTTGCGGTTAATTCCCAACTCCTGCGCCACCAGCGGGTCGTTCTGAATGTTCGAGGTATCGTCCGGCGTCTGGGCTTCTTTCGCCGTCCGCTCGGACAAAATCAGTCGCTTGCCATTTACCACTTCCTGCAATAACTGCGCGGTATGTTCGAGCTGGTTAATGTGCGCGTTGGTGTAGTCACGTTGCTTTTGGAGTAAATCCTGCAACGTGGTGTTGGCCTCGAGACTTTTGCGCTGTAAATCAATCTGCGCGCTGAGCAGCGCCTGCTGCGTCACCAGCATCGTTTGTTGTGTATTGCGAAGGTCCTGTTGCCCCGGCGACATTCCGTTGAGCTGATTACGGATTTTCTGAATCGCCAGAGAATAGCTGTACATCGCGTTCTGCACGCGTTCGGGCTGGGTTTGCAGCGAAATCAGCTGGGTGTTGAACGTCGACAAATCTTCCTGAGAGGACTGGAGATCGTCGAGCGTATCATTGAGGCGATTCTCCAGCTGACGCAGCGACAACGCGGAAAGCTGCGCTTTATCCACGTCATCTTTGGTGCTGTTCTTTAACTGATCAAGCCCGTCCATCGCAACACGCAGTTTCTGCGGCGCTTCGGCAACCTGCTGATGAAGCTGAGTGACATCCTGTTTAACCCGATCTAACGCATCCAGATATTCCAGCGTGTGAATCAAATCCTGCTGCGACAATTTATCTACCGGCGTCAGGTTCTTCTGCCGGTTTAACGCATCCAGCTGATTTTGGACTTCATTGCGGGTCGGAATATCGTTGCTGGCGGCATGACCGGGAAGGGAAAATATCAATATTGAGAGATAAATCACGAGCGTGAAAACGCGCCAAATCCCATTTTTTTTCAGGACAGAAACGTTGTCTGAAGGAACGGCCATACACCGGATAAACATACGTCAGCTTCAACTCATTTGCCGAATGAATAATATAAGGATGACAATAGCAGCGTTCGACTTTAAAGGAAGGAGAAAAGCGTTTCTGAATACAACATCAGAAAGTGAAATTTTTGGGCTGAGGTGTCAATAAAGATTGCAGACTTATTAATTGCGAGAAAACGATTACACGGTTTTGGGCGGGAGAACCAGGAAAGAGGAGTGGCGCAGCATGTCGAGATAAGTGTCCACAAACCGCTCAGCATTACTTTGTAAATCAAAGCTTTCGGGGATAAACAACCAGTTTTCCATCAGCCCGGTCAGGTAAGCCCGCAAAATAACGGCGGCCTGACGGGTATCCAGTGTGGCAGGTAATTGTTTTTCTTTAATACATCTCTCAAGAATACGTTCAATTTTACCGTATCCTTCCATATAGAGGGATTTTCTGGCTTCATGAACGGACGTCATCTCCCCAACAAATTCACATTTATGGAATATAATTTCCATCAATGCTTTACGCTGAGGATCAGTGACCGTGGCGACCAGAATGTAAATCAGGATTTCACGCAAAATACGCAGTGGATTATTCGGAAACTTTGTCTGATACTCTAGTTCGAGTACTTTAATCTGGGACTCATAGGCCTCCCAAATCGCGTTAAACAGTTCCACTTTGTTCCTGAAATGCCAATAAATTGCGCCCCGTGTCACACCGGCTGCATTCGCAATATCAGTCAGTGATGTCGACGATACCCCTCGGGCAGAAAACTCACGCACAGCCGCATCCAGTATGTGTTGCCTGGTCTCCAGCGCCTGTGATTTGGTTTTTCGTGCCATAGGATTATCTTTCAGGGGAGTTTGATTTACATACATTCTTGAATGTATGTAACATAGCATGCACATACTAAGAGCGCAGCAATGGATTTTAAGTCTTGTGATCCATTGGACAATTTGAAATCGGACACTTGAGGTTTATTTATGAACAAAAACAGAGGGTTAACGCCTCTGGCGGTAGTTCTGATGCTATCCGGAAGTTTAGCACTTACAGGATGTAACGATAAAGACGCCCAAAAAGGTGCGCCGCAAGCCCCTCAGGTAGGCGTCGTTACACTGAAAACAGAACCGCTTAATGTGACTACCGAACTTCCTGGCCGTACTGCTTCTTTCCGTATTGCTGAAGTACGTCCGCAGGTTGGCGGCATTATTCTGAAACGAAACTTCGTTGAAGGCAGCGAAATTAAAGCCGGGACCTCTTTATATCAAATTGATCCAGCCACTTATCAGGCCGCTTATGACAGCGCTAAAGGCGATCTGGTAAAAGCGCAGGCTAATGCGCAAATTTCTCGTCTTACCGTGACCCGTTACAAACCTCTGCTCGGCACTAACTACATCAGTAAGCAAGATTACGATACTGCTGTAGCGACCGCAGCGCAGGCAGATGCGGCTGTTGTAACAGCCAAAGCGGCTGTTGAAACGGCGCGTATCAATCTGGCTTACACCAAAGTGACCTCCCCTATCAGCGGACGTATTGGTATTTCCTCTGTGACCGAAGGCGCGCTGGTCTCTACCGGCCAGACAACCGCAATGGCGACCGTGCAGCAACTGGATCCTATCTATGTTGACGTGACCCAGTCGAGCAATGACTTCCTGCGTCTGAAACAAGAACTGGCTGATGGTTCCCTGAAACAGGTGGACGGTAAAGCACAGGTCAAGCTGCTGTTGGATAACGGTAAAGAATATACGCAGGCGGGTACATTAGAATTCTCTGATGTGACGGTTGATGAAACGACGGGCTCCATTACGTTGCGTGCCATTTTCCCTAACCCACAAGGTTCGTTGCTGCCGGGCATGTTCGTGCGTGCGCGTCTTGATGAAGGGGTAAACAACAACGCTCTGCTGGTTCCTCAGCAAGGTATCACCCGTAACCCACGCGGTGATGCGACAGCGATGGTGGTAGGTGCTGACAATAAAGTTGAACTTCGCACTGTCACCACAACGCAGGCAATCGGCGACAAATGGGTCGTGACCGATGGCCTGAAAAGTGGCGATAAAGTTATCGTGACAGGTCTGCAAAAAATTAAGCCAGGCGTACCGGTTACTGCACAGGAAGTTGATCAAAACGCAGCAGCACCCGCTACAGCGACGAAGTCTTAATAGGAGCCGGTAATTCATGGCTAAGTTTTTTATAGATCGTCCCATCTTTGCATGGGTGATCGCCATCATCATCATGTTGGCGGGGGCACTGGCAATTCTTAAATTGCCTATTGCACAGTATCCAACCGTTGCGCCACCGGCTATCCAGCTGACCGCAACTTACCCGGGTGCGGATGCGCAGACGGTACAGGATACGGTCACGCAGGTTATCGAACAGAACATGAACGGTATCGACAACATGATGTACATGTCGTCGACCAGTGACTCTTCTGGTACGGTTCAGATCACCCTGACCTTTGCTTCTGGTACCGACGCGGATATCGCGCAGGTTCAGGTACAGAACAAACTGCAGTTGGCAACACCGTTGCTGCCGCAGGAAGTTCAGCAACAGGGTATCTCCGTTGAGAAATCGAGCAGCAGCTTCCTGATGGTAGCGGGCTTTATCTCCAACAACGGTACGATGACCCAGGATGACATCGCCGACTACGTCGGTTCGAACATCAAAGACCCGGTCAGCCGTACCGCCGGTGTGGGTGACGTTCAGCTGTTTGGTGCCCAGTACGCGATGCGTATCTGGATGGATCCGAACAAGCTGAATAACTTCCAGCTGACGCCGGTTGATGTCATCAACGCAATCAAAATTCAGAACAACCAGATTGCCGCAGGCCAGCTCGGTGGTACACCACCGGTTCCGGGCCAACAGCTGAACTCCTCTATCGTGGCGCAGACTCGTCTGAAGTCCGCTGATGAGTTCGGTAAAATCATTCTGAAAGTGAATCAGGATGGCTCTCAGGTACGTTTGAAAGATGTGGCAAAAATTGAACTCGGTGGTGAAAACTACGATGTTATTGCCCGCTTCAACGGACAACCTGCTTCTGGTTTAGGGATCAAACTGGCGACCGGCGCTAACGCCCTTGATACAGCAGCATCGGTCAAGGCAACGCTGGCTAAGCTTCAGCCATTCTTCCCGGCTGGCCTGGAAGTCGTTTACCCGTACGATACAACGCCGTTCGTTAAAATCTCGATCAAGGAAGTGGGTAAAACACTGTTCGAAGCTATCGTTCTGGTGTTCCTCGTCATGTTCCTGTTCCTGCAAAACTTCCGCGCAACGCTGATCCCAACCATCGCGGTTCCGGTCGTATTGCTCGGTACATTTGCGATTCTGGCAGCATTCGGATACTCGATAAACACCCTGACGATGTTCGGGATGGTGCTTGCGATAGGCTTGCTCGTCGATGATGCCATCGTGGTGGTAGAAAACGTCGAGCGCGTGATGGTCGAAGACGGCCTGCCGCCAAAAGAAGCCACCAAGAAATCCATGGAGCAAATCCAGGGTGCTCTGGTCGGTATCGCGATGGTGCTGTCCGCAGTATTCATCCCGATGGCCTTCTTCGGCGGTTCTACCGGTGTTATCTACCGTCAGTTCTCCATCACTATCGTTTCGGCCATGGTGTTGTCTGTTCTGGTGGCGATGATCCTGACGCCAGCGCTGTGTGCGACCATGCTTAAGCCGGTTGCCAAAGGCGAGCATCACGAGAAGAAAGGCTTCTTCGGCTGGTTTAACAAGAAATTTGAGCAAAGCACGCACCACTACACCGACAGCGTAGGCAACATTCTGCGCAGCACCGGTCGTTATCTGGTGATTTATCTGTTGATCGTTGTCGGCATGGCGTTCCTGTTTATTCGCCTGCCAACCTCCTTCCTGCCGGAAGAAGACCAGGGCGTATTCCTGACCATGGCGCAGTTGCCAGCAGGTGCGACGCAGGAACGTACGCAGAAAGTGCTCGATGAAGTCAGCAATTACTACCTGACCAAAGAAAAGGCCAACGTAAACTCCGTGTTTACCGTTAACGGCTTTGGCTTTGCAGGTCGTGGTCAGAACACCGGTATCGCGTTCGTCAGTCTGAAAGACTGGTCTGAACGTGGCGGAGCTGAGAACAAGGTTCCTGCGATTGCAGGCCGTGCAATGGGCGCTTTCAGTACCATCAAAGATGCGCTGGTGTTCCCGTTCAACTTACCGGCAATTGTTGAGTTAGGTACGGCAACAGGCTTCGACTTCCAGCTGATTGACCAGGCTAACCTTGGGCATGACAAACTGACCCAGGCACGTAACCAGTTGCTGGGCATGGTTGCTCAGCATCCTGACTTACTGACTCAGGTTCGTCCAAACGGTCTGGAAGATACACCACAGTTCAAAATCGAAATTGATCAGGAAAAAGCAACGGCTCTTGGCGTTTCAATTTCCGACATCAACACCACATTAGGTGCATCGATTGGTGGTAGCTACGTCAACGACTTCATCGACCGTGGTCGTGTGAAGAAGGTGTACGTACAAGCTGAAAACAAATATCGCATGCTGCCTTCCGATATTAATAATCTGTATGTCCGTGGCAGCGCAGGCCAGATGGTACCGTTCTCCGCGTTCTCGAGCGCGAAATGGGAATACGGTTCACCGCGTCTGGAACGTTATAATGGTCTGCCTTCGATGGAAATCCTGGGTCAGCCAGCACCGGGTAAAAGTAGTGGTGATGCGATGGCAATGATGGAGTCTCTGGCTTCTAAACTGCCAAACGGTATCGGCTTTGACTGGACTGGTTTGTCTTATCAGGAACGTCTGTCAGGTAACCAGGCTCCGGCACTGTACGCCATCTCACTGATTGTCGTCTTCCTGTGTCTGGCGGCGTTGTATGAAAGCTGGTCTATACCGTTCTCGGTTATGCTGGTAGTGCCGCTCGGTGTGGTCGGTGCGCTTCTGGCCGCGACAATGCGTGGCCTGAGCAACGACGTTTACTTCCAGGTAGGTCTGTTGACCACCATCGGGTTGTCCGCGAAGAACGCCATATTGATTGTCGAATTCGCCAAAGACCTGATGGATAAAGAAGGTAAAGGTCTCATCGAATCAACTCTGGAGGCGGTTCGTATGCGTCTGCGTCCGATTCTGATGACCTCACTGGCCTTTATCCTCGGTGTAATGCCGCTGGTTATCAGTTCCGGTGCAGGTTCCGGTTCTCAGAACGCCGTAGGTACCGGCGTAATGGGCGGGATGATCACTGCAACACTGCTGGCGATTTTCTTTGTTCCGGTCTTCTTCGTGGTGGTTCGCCGCCGCTTTGGTAAGAAGAACGAAGACATCGAACATACCCACAAAGTAGAGCATCCGACGCTGTAAGAGGATACGCTCCATAGAAAAGGCCGCATATGCGGCCTTTTTTTTCGCCTGAGTCTTGAACCGGAAAACAGATGGGTGCATACTTATTGTTATAGTATAACATAACATTTCGAGGCATTATGAAACCCGCTATACATCCTGCGTATCGCACCGTGGTTTTTCACGACACCAGCGCAGACGAATACTTCAAAGTCGGTTCAACCATTTCTACTGACCGGACCATTGAACTGGAAGGCGCAACCTATCCGTATGTGACTATCGAAGTCTCTTCAGCGTCACATCCGTATTACACCGGCAAGCAGAAAGAATATTCCAAAGAAGGCAGCACCGCGCGCTTCAATCAGCGCTTTGGCAGCTTCCTCGGTAAGAAATAAACCACTCCAGGGAAAATGAAATGCAGGTTCTCAGTTCATTACGTTCAGCTAAAAACCGACATCCGGATTGCCGCGTAGTCCGTCGTAAAGGCCGGATTTATGTGATTTGTAAAAGTAATCCACGCTTCAAAGCGGTACAGGGTAAAAAGAAGAAACGTTAATATTTTCTGCTGGCCCGTTTACCCATAAAACAAAAGCCCCGCCGCTTGCCCGACGGGGCTTTTTCTATGATTAAGACATGATGTAAACCTCCCCACAGTATGACCGTGAGGAGGGAAATCTTATTTCATGCTGGCGACAATCGTCTCAACGTTATGCTTGAACGCTTTCACATAAGTCGTTGCCGGACCTTGCGGGCCTGACAATGCTTCCGGATACAACTCTCCACCCGGTTGCGCCCCGCTGGCAGCAGCAATCTGCTTCACCAGACGTGGATCGGTTTGGTTCTCGATGAAGTAAGTTTTCACTTTCTCTTCTTTAATCTGCTTAATCAGTGAAGCCACACCACTGGCGCTGGCTTCCGCTTCGGTAGAAAAACCGACCGGAGCCATAAAGCTGACGTGATATTCCTGACCGAAATAACCAAATGCGTCATGACTGGTCAGCACTTTACGTTTTGACTGAGGGATACCGGTGAATTCCGTTTTCGCCCAGGCATCCAGCTTTTGTAACTGCTCAATGTAAGCCGTGCCGCGCTGGCGGAAATAATCCGCATCTTCCGGATCGGCTTTGATCAGCGCATTCATCACATTGGTCGCGTAAATCACGCCGTTCGCCATGCTGTTCCAGGCATGAGGATCGGTGATTTGCTTACCGTCTTCTTCCATCTTGCGGGAATTAACACCTTCAGATGCCGTTACCAGATGGCCTTTATAACCGGAAGCTTTCACCAGTCGATCAATCCACCCTTCCAGCCCCAAACCGCTGACAAACACGACGTCAGACGCATTGATGGCTTTGCTGTCTTTCGGTGAAGGTTCAAAACTGTGCGGATCACCATCCGGCCCGACTAACGTCGTAACCTTAACGTGTTCGCCCCCGACTTCCTGAACGATGTCACCCAGAATAGAAAAACTGGCTACCGCGTCTACGGTTTTCGCCATTGCCAGCGGGCTCGACAGCAGGGCAGCTACTGCGAGTGATACAGGTAATACTTTCATCATGTCCCCTTAATAGTGGTACTTCTTAACAACGCGAGGCCGTTAACATCCCGCCGCGCTTTCCAAATAAAACTGAAATAAAGAAAATAACGGTCGCGCTCAGCACAATCGCCGGTCCCGCCGGCAACGATGCGTAATAAGACCAGATCAGCCCTACCACGCTGGCGATGACACCAATGATCATGGCGCTCAGTAAGGTGTGCGGTAAATCCCGTGCCCAGAAACGTGCGCTGGCCGCAGGCAGCATCATTAAACCGACTGACATCAGCGTGCCGAGGATCTGGAAACCGGCAACCAGATTGATGACGACCAGCGCCAGAAAAATACCGTGGATCGCCGCCAGCCATTTCCCGGCGCTGACACGAAGAAATAAAGCGTCGAAAGATTCAATCACCAGCGCGCGATAAATACAGGCCAGCACCAGCAATGACAGACTGGTGATAATGCCGACCATAATCATGGCGGAAGAATCGATGGCCAGAATAGAACCGAACAAAACGTGCAGAAGGTCGACGCTCGAGCCGCGCAGCGAAACCAGCGTGACGCCGAGCGCCAGCGAGCCGAGATAAAATCCGGCAAAACTGGCGTCTTCTTTAAGCTGCGTTCTGCGGCTCACCAGCCCGGATAACATGGCAACCGCCAGCCCTGCAATAAACCCGCCGATCCCCATTGCGACCAGCGACATACCCGAAATCAGATAGCCGATAGCGGCACCGGGCAATACCGCGTGCGAAAGTGCATCGCCGACCAGACTCATACGACGTAATAACAGGAAAACGCCCAACGGCGTGGCGCTGATTGATAATGCGATACAGGCGATTAAGGCGCGGCGCATAAAGCCGAATTCAATAAAGGGATCGGCCAGCAAATGAAAAAGCATCATGAATTTGCGACTCCCGCCGCCAGAGAGAAAGGTTCTGCCGAGACGCAGGCATGCGCCTGATGAGGAAAATGTCTGAGAACGTCGTGCGCACTTCCCCACAGATTTTGGCTTGCGCTGAGATAAAGCACATGGGGAAAATGCCGGGCAACCATAGAGATGTCGTGTAAAACTGCGATCACGGTTTTACCTTCCTGATGCCACTGCGCAATGACTTTCAGCAGCAGTTCAGTCGTCTGGCTGTCGATGCCGGTAAACGGCTCATCGAGCATAATTAACGGCGCCTGCTGAACCAGCAAACGCGCGAACAACGTGCGCTGCAACTGACCGCCGGAAAGCGAACCCACAGGAAGCAGTGACATTTCTGTCATGCCGACAGTATCTAACGCCTTTGCCACCGCCGCCGCAGACTGGCGACTAATTCCGCCAAACAAACCGCTTTGCGGCCAGCAGCCCATAGCGACCAGATCAAAGACGCTGATAGGAAATCCGCGATCCAGTTCGGCCTGCTGCGGTAAATACGCCAGCCGCGGACGCTTGCCACTGGTAAACGTAATATCGCCCGCCACAGACTGTTGCAGACCTGCGAGTGTTTTCAGAAACGTCGATTTCCCTGCACCGTTCGCGCCGATAATGGCCGTCAGTGAACCACTTCGAAACTGCCCGTTCAACGGCATGGCAACCGCATGCCGGTCATAACCGACTTCGACATTATTAACAAAAATCATGGTAGTGAAATCGCCCAATAAATCGCAGCCCATAAAACAACGAGCACAGCCAGTACCGCAACGCAGCGTACCGGCGAAGAAAGCGTAAAGAGTGTTTTAGTCATGGCCCCTCCATTCGTTACAATATAACATCACAAACCAAACTGCAGAGCAATACGTGAACTGTTTCAGTTTTTTACCGGCTGGAGGATTTCAGCCGGTGCCCTGGCACCGAACTGCGGGCAAAAATGTCAGAAAAGGGTAAAAATTGATGTGCTGATGATAATTTTCATGAGAATCAGAAAGTTATAAAATTTCTGTCAGGTTTTTTTTTTCACTGGTCAAAACACATCCTGTTAAAAATGTGCAATAATGAAAAGGTAAGTGAGTAAGAGGTAATTACTGTTGAAGAAAATCATCCCTTACGATATTAATGAGAAAATTCTATC